>NZ_CAMHVI010000002.1:300000-457423 GCF_946188585.1 Streptococcus mitis | reverse complement strand
TGAAAAGGCGGTGTCTTAACCCCTTGACCAACGGACCTGAGCTGTTATTTTCAACTCTTACTATTATACAGACTTTTTCTGACTTGTCAACTACTTTTTTTATCTTTTTTCATTTTTTGCATGGCTTCCTAGTATGTACGGATGTCAAACTCTTTAAATACAATACGTAAGTCTCTTAATACTCTTTGACGACCTCGGAAGCGTTCATTTCTTAAGACGCGTTCTAACTCTTCTTGTTTGTCTTTACTTTGTTTGTTTCTATAGTCTCTTAGTGTCTCATGAAAGAGATAATACTCATCTAGCCACAGACCTCCCTTGCTTATACGATGACTGATCTCACCTACTTCTTCATAAGGTTCTTTATCATATCTACGCTTCTGGCTTTCTTGTTTACGAATATAATCTAGAATTCGATTACGGAATTTAGTTTTGAAGTATTTACGTAAACGAGGAATATCTTCTACTAGATCTTCTTCTCTACTAATCAATTCATGTAAGCAAATCATCCCCTCTTGGTCCCAATCCGATAGATCCCATAAATGAAGGTAATATTCATTTCTACACTTATATACAATCCCCTGGACTTCTTTATACAATTCTTTAAACATAACGTCCCCCTTTCTAGATATAGTTTAACAGATTCAGAAACACTTTTGTCCCATTTCCTCCGTTCTGTCCCCTTTATCTCCTCAACTGCACAAAAAAGAGAGGGCATGCCTCTCTCAGGGTTATTTTTCATCATTCATTTTTGACTTTACTTCATCATAAGATAATGCATGAGATTCCTCTTCTACGGTTTCAGGCATCTTTCCTGTTTCATAGAGAGCTTTAATTTGTGTACTATCCAATGTTTCGTATTTCAGTAATGCTTCTGCAATTAACTTGTGAGTTTCACGATTTGATTGGATGATTTCAGCAGCTTTATTTCGTGCTTCATTTAATAATGAACGAACTTCTTCGTCAATTTCATAAGCTGTTTGTTCTGAAATTGATTTTTGAGGACTCTGTGCACCAAACATAGCATGATTTCCTTCATATTGTACTGGGCCAAGTTTTTCACTCATACCGTACTCTGTAACCATTGCACGCGCCATTTGTGTCGCTTGTTCAAAGTCGTTTGAAGCTCCTGTAGTTTGGACATTAAAGATAATTTCTTCAGCTACACGGCCACCCATTAAACCAGCCAATTGTTCTTTCATATCTTCTTTGGAAAGAAGCATTTGGTCTTCCTTAGGAAGTGCAATCATATAACCGCCTGCACGGCCTCGTGGTACGATAGTAACTTTATGAACAACACGGGCATTCGATAAGACTAGACCAACAATGGTATGTCCAGCCTCATGGTAGGCAACCAATTCACGTTCTTTTTGTGAAACTGTCTTATCTTTCTTAGAAGGACCAGCAATAACTCTATCTTCTGCTTCATCAATATCTGAGGCATCAATTATCGATTTATTGCGACGAGCAGCAACTAAAGCAGCTTCATTCAATACATTCTCTAAATCAGCACCAACAAAACCTGGAGTTTGTTGGGCAACTAATTTCAAATCAACATCTTCTGCTAAAGGCTTGTTCTTAGCATGAACTTTCAAGATTGCTTCACGACCTTTAACATCAGGGCGACCAACCAATACTTTTCTATCAAAACGTCCTGGACGCAAAAGGGCAGGGTCAAGTACATCTGAACGGTTTGTCGCAGCGATGACAATAATTCCTTCATTTCCCTCAAAACCGTCCATCTCAATCAAAAGTTGGTTCAAGGTTTGTTCACGTTCGTCATTTCCTCCGCCAAGACCAACTCCACGTTGACGTCCAACAGCATCAATTTCATCGATAAAGATAATAGCTGGTGCTGCTTTTTTGGCATCTTCAAAAAGAGAACGGACACGACTAGCTCCAACTCCGACAAACATTTCTACAAAGTCAGAACCTGAGATACTAAAGAATGGAACACCTGCTTCTCCGGCGACTGCCTTAGCAAGCAAAGTCTTACCTGTTCCAGGAGGTCCCTCTAGAAGGACACCTGCTGGAATACGGGCTCCAAGTTTTGTAAATCGTTTTGGATCTTTTAAGAATTCAACAACTTCAACTAGTTCTTGTTTTTCTTCCTCAGCTCCAGCAACATCTGAAAATCTTACTTTAATATCTTCTTTATTTGCAGCTTTAGCCTTACTACGTCCAAAACTCATCGGGTTACGGCTATTATTTCCTCCCATATTTCCCATCATAGAAAATAGGAAGAAGAAAAGAATACCGAATGGCACAATGGATACAAGAATATTAATCCACATACCACTTGAACTTTCATGCTTAATAGTTACTTCCGCTTTATGGTCAGAAGCAAGCTTTTGCAATTCTGATACTGTAGTATCTGAAGGAAGAATAATACTTGAAAATTTTTCTACTGTTGTAGCAGAAGGAGAAAAGAACTGGATACCTGTTTCTTCTTTACTTGTTTTAGGATTTTTATAAACACCTGAAACTTCGATAACACTTCCATTTGGTTGGTAAGTCAATTCTTTTACATTGTCATCGGTAATTTCTTTTACCAATTCTGTATAATTAATTTGCTCACTTTTCCCTGCAACACTACCTGTACTAAAATACTGGTAACTTGTAACTAGGAAAAAAATAAGTAATAACCATAGAAAAGGATTTTTAATTAAACCATTATTTTGTTTTTTCATTAAAAATTGTTCTTTCTAATTTGAATACACTTCTTCTTTCAATACTCCAACATAAGGAAGGTTACGATAATTTTCTTTGTAGTCTAAACCATAACCTACTACAAACTCATTTGGAATAGTAAAGCAAGTATAGTCTGCCTCAATTTCTACAACACGTCCTTCTGGTTTATCCAACAAGGTTGCAATGTTAACAGAAGCTGCTTCTCTTGCAATAAACATATCTCGCAAATTCTTCAAAGTTTGACCTGTATCAATGATGTCCTCTACAAATAGAACATGTCTTCCTTTAATATCTTGAGTTACATCTTGCTTGATATTGATGACACCACTACTTGCTGTTCCACCATGATAGCTAGAAACCATCATAAAGTCCATTTCAATATGTGTATCAATATGTTTAACCAATTCAGCCATAAAAGGGATAGATCCTTTTAAAATCCCAATTAAAATCGGATTTTTTCCTGCATAGTCTTTAGTTAGTTGGGCACCTAATTTTTTAGCAGCTTCTGTAATTTCATCGTGTGAAACAAGGATTTTTTTAATATCGTTTTCTAACATTTTTTTACCTATCTATTTTTTCTATATAAAGTACAGTGTTCATTATATCATTTTTCGTGTTTTTACTCAAATTACTGGTCGCAATTCCCAAAATTGAGACAATTTCACCAAATTGCTCAATAATAAGAGCAGATTTTCGCTTTTCCATAGGGATTTTCAAATCAATAAATAGACGTCTGAGTTTTTTTCTATGCCCATTTTGAACCAAAACATCTCCTGGTTTTCGATGACGAATGTGTATGGATGTTTCCCGTGAAACAGGTACCTGCTGAATCAATTCACCTTCTAAAGGAAGTCCAAAGGAAAATAAATAACCTTGGTAAGATACCTGATTTTGATAGTGTAACACAAGTTCATCTTCCTTTTCATCAGCCTGCGGACTGATTTTACAAATCTGAAACTGTTGGTACTTTTTTATCAATTCATAGCCATTTTTAAGCGGATGACGATACTGGCTTTTAGATTTTAAAATCTGTCGAACTTCATCAAACTGAGCTTTTGTAAGATTCAAATCTGGAAAACGATTCAGATAAGTTTGAAGTAAGACTCTTTGTGTCGACTCAGAATAAGAAAATAACTGCTGTAAATTTTCCACATCAATATTGTTAGATAATTCAGCTATAGCTAAGTCATAATCTAAAATTTCATTGCCGATGCTTAAGATTGCATCTCTAAATCGAGGATTTTCTTTTTCTAATTCTGGTAAATAAGAGTTTCGAATACGATTGCGAAAATAATAATTTTCCTTATTTGATGTATCTTCAAAGTGACAAATTGGTGGAAAGTCTTTTTTCTGAAAATGCAAGAAGGGACGAATGATTTCTATCTCTCCGACTACTTGCTTCTCCTTAATTCCTGATAGATAGCGCAAGCGAGTTCCTCGAATCAAGCGCATCAAAATCGTTTCCACCTGGTCATCCGCATGGTGGGCAGTGACTAAGGCTGTCGCACCTGTCTTTTTCATGACCTCTTGAAAAAAATCATAGCGAAAATTTCGTGCATGCGCTTCTGAAAATTCTCCTGAAAAATTGCTGATATAAATAGGAAGCTCTGCTTCAGCAGCCAACTTCCTTAATTCCTGTTCTTCCCAATCTGATTCAATTCTCTGCTTATGATTAACATGAGCCAAAATCAATTCAATTTCCAACTCTTCTTGATAATTAGACAACACCTTAAATAGAAACATAGAATCTAATCCACCAGAAAGAGCTAGCACCACTTTAGCATGCTTTTTGAAATATCCTCTTTTGAGAAAATGATTTAAAAAATCTTGTTCCCTCATTTTAGAACCTCATAAACATCCTTGGCTATCTTAGAAATCGTATCATAATCAGAATTTTTAGTGAAAATAGAAAGAATAAATGGAGAATCTACATAGACAACACCTGTATCATGCTTAAATTCATCCGCATCTCCAATTTTATGAGCTACTTTAACAGAAACACCTTTGGCAATTCTCTCATTATCAAAATCTGTTTTAGTCAAAGAATCCAATACAAATCCATTTTGGTTATAAATAGCTTCCATGACTTTCCCAGCCATTTTAGAAGAAATCAATTTTTCTTTTGGATCCCAATCATCTCCCATAATAGCAGACGTCTTGGATTTGAATATAGCATCAGATTGATTTGAAATGTAATATCCCAATAGATTATGAGCTACATTATCCGATTCTTTAGATACTTTTGTGATTAAGTCCTTTATAGAATACTCTTTATTATCCTCTTTTTTAGGGAGACTACCACTTCCCTCTGGTTTATAAGAACCTGGAAAATCATTGACTGCTGATACGTATTTTATAGTCGTGTCTAACTGATAAAGACCCTCATTTATTTTTTCTTGCGTATAGTAGAGATAAGGTAATTTTAAAATGCTAGCTGCATACATCTTTTCATCTTGATTGATACCAGCTTCTTTTCCAGTAGTCAGTTGCTTAACATAAATAGAGAAAGAAGCTTTCTGATATTTTTCAGATAATATTTCTTGCACTTTATTCATCCGATTATCTTCTTCAGAAGTTAATTCCTTATCTACCCATCCAACTTGATCAATATGTAGAAATTCTTTCCCTTCTACAAACATGGTCTTATCAATTGAAACTTGCGAATAAGCTGATAAGGATGATTTCACTTCTTTTAAATCATAAGGACTGTTATACAGTTTAAAATCAGATTCTAACCATACTTTTTTTATTGTTGGAGTTACCTCTGACTGATCATATAAAAATCGTTTGTCTGCAGCAATAAATTGATGATTGGATAACTTAAATACTGGAATTCCTTGTTTATTTAAACGCCACTCGGTTATTTGAAAACTTGTTTGGGGAGTCAATTTTCCAGATTCCACTACTAAATCTTCATTCGCATAAACAGGAACCTCTCCATAAACCATGGGAGAACTTAATTTTTCTCTAAAATAAATACCAAAGTCAGATTGTGAAAGGTAATAAATTTCTTTCGAAGTATATACAACTTCTTTTTCTGTGCTAACGACTTTTGAAACTGTCAAAAAACTTGGTAGCAACAAAATAATTAAGAATTTACGCATTCTTCCTTTCCTTTTCTTCTTGTAAACGCAATAGTTGATTTTTATCAGACAACTCTTCTAGTTTTTCATCCGATAGACTCAAAAATTGCTCAATTACGTCTAATAAATTTTCCATTTCATCACCTTGGAAGCAAGTCAGGAATCGTATAAACAGCTTCCCGATTCTTAGAATAATAATATTTTGCACGCATGTATTTAGCAGCGTAATCTTCATCTTTCAACTTTGTAGCAAAAGCTGTCTCTTTCTCCTTTTCCTCACTCAAGGTTTGATACTGAGTTTGCAAGTCTGATAACTGTTGACGTCTTTGGAGTAATTGGTGATAACTTTGAGCAAGATTATAAGTTGGTAAAATGAACAATAAAATCATCAAAATAAGAACCCAACCCATGAAACGATTACGTTTTTGTCGTTCCTTCATCAGATAGCGACGACGTTGATGTTCATTTTGAATAAAAGAATTATTCAATTGTACGATATTTTTAGACATTTTCTTCTACCCGTGTTTCACTGATAATTTCATACATGCCTGCTGCATCTTCTTTTTTTGTACTATCTTTCATCTCCAGTACTTTTACAAGTAGCAACTTATTGCCAAATCGAATTTCAACTTGGTCATTAACTTTCAAATCCGTTGAACTTTTGGCCAAGATTCCATTTACCTTGATTCTGCCTTTATCTGCTACTTCTTTTGCGACTGTACGACGCTTGATAATTCTTGATACTTTTAAATATTTGTCTAATCTCATTTTTATTACCTCAAATTATTATTGTACCATTTTTCTCCCCTTTATAGAAGAAAAATGTTAAAGGGAATTGCCTTCTTTCGACACTTTTATCTCTAATAAACTTTCTCCAAAAATGAGCAGACCTTCTAAAATTTCATAGTCCTTCTTGTTTCGAACATCAAATACAACTTCCATTAATCCCTTATTCTCAGCTATAGCTGCTTTTAAGTTCGTTGCGGATAAAGCTTTAAAATAATCTTGAGCCAAGAACAGTCGCTGAGTAATTTTTTCAAATTGAACTGTAATCTTATTTTCTTTTCGTTCCACACGTTGAACAAAGACCTTATCAAGATAAGACTTAACCAAACCAATCTCTAAAAGATAGGCTACCACGTCTGGGTACTCTCCAAATCGGTCCATCAACTCTTCTTGTAATTCTTCGTAGTTGACACGGTTGTCAATTTGACGAATTTTCTTGTAAATTTCAATCTTATGTCGTTGATCAGAAATATAAGTATCAGGAAGATAGGCATCAATTTGTAAAATCAATTCGGTATTTCCTTTGATTTTTGTGTTCCCATTACCATGTCGTTTAGCAATAGCTTCCTCCAATAACTGCGAATACAATTCAAAACCAACAGAATCAATGAAACCAGACTGAGATTTTCCTAAAAGATTTCCTGCTCCACGAATCGAAAGATCTCGCATTGCAATCTTAAATCCAGAGCCCAATTCTGTAAATCCTTTAATCGCTTCTAATCTCTTCTCGGAGACTTCACTGATTGATTTTTCTGGACGATACATGAGATAGGCATAAGCAATACGATTACTACGACCGACTCTTCCTCTTAACTGATACAAGGTTGACAAGCCCATATGGTCCGCATTTTCAATAAATAAAGTATTGGCATTTGGAATGTCCACCCCTGTCTCAATAATGGTAGTCGTCACTAAAATATCATACTGACCTTCAATGAAATCCAGTAGAGTATTTTCTAACTGAATCTCACTCATTTGCCCATGAACATACCCAATCGAAGCCTCTGGAATCAAGTCCTGTAATTCGGAAACCTTCTGATCAATCGTGTCAACTTTATTGTAAAGATAGTAAACTTGACCTCCACGCTCCATTTCACGCAAGACAGCATCACGAATCACACTATCATTCTTTTCTAAAACATAGGTTTGCACTGGATAGCGATTAGTCGGCGGAGTTGCAATAACAGACAGATCTCTGATTCCCAGCATAGACATATGAAGGGTACGAGGAATTGGCGTTGCTGTCAAGGTTAGGACATCCACTTGTTTTTTCAATTCTTTCAATGTTTCCTTATGCTTGACACCAAATCGCTGTTCCTCATCAATAATCATCAAGCCCAAATCAGCAAACACAACATCTTTTGATAAAACACGATGTGTTCCAATCAAAATATCAACTTGACCGTTTTTCAATTTTTCAAGTGTTTCAGTCTGCTCTTTTTTACTTCTAAAGCGACTCAATACATCAATATTAACAGCAAAATTTTGGAATCGTTCCTTAAAATTCGTATAGTGCTGTTGAGCTAAAACCGTCGTCGGAACGAGAACGACAACCTGTTTGTGATCATTGACTGCCTTAAAGGCTGCACGCATTGCAACTTCAGTCTTTCCAAAACCAACATCCCCAACTAAAAGTCGATCCATTGGTTGAGAAGCCTGCATATCTCTCTTGATTTCCTCAACACTACGAAGTTGATCATCCGTTTCAACATAAGGGAAGGCATCATCAAAAGCATGTTGATCCTCATCATCAGCTGAGAAAGCAAAACCCTTCAACTGACTGCGTTCAGAATAAAGTTTAATTAAATCGTCAGCTATATCCTCTACTTGGTTCTTAACTTTTTGCTTGGCTTTTTTGAAATGACCGTCATTTAATTTATTGAGTTTAGGAGCTTTCCCATCACTTGAAACATATTTGGACAGTAGATGAATCTGTTCCACTGGGATAGAGATTTGATCCCCGTTTTGGTATTGAACACTAACATAATCACGGTGAATCCCTTTGATTTCAATTGTTTCAATCCCTAGATATTGACCAATCCCATGGATATGATGGACAACGTAGTCCCCTTTTTCAAGTTCATTGTAATCTTTTAATCTCTCTGCATTCGAAACATGTTGTCTTCGAAAACGACGTTTCAATTTCTTTTGAAAAATCTCATGTTCAGTTATCAATAAAATCTTTTCATCTACAAAATGAAAACCATGTCTGAGATTACCCTCGATTAAGTTTACAGATTCTTTACAGATACTTGACTTATCTCTGGAATCTAATTTAATCTGATATTCCTCTAAAACATCCTCCAATGTTTTACTTCCCATTGAATTGCTAGACTGAAGAATAATAGTGTAATTCATTTTTTTGTATCGCTCAATTTCTTCTTTTAGAAAAGAAAATTGATTGAAAAACTCTTGCATGGGATATTGATTAAATTGATAAATTTGATCAAACTTGAGATTTCCTAACCCCTTTTGCAGGTTAGAGAAAAAGGTAACCGGACTCTGTTTTTTATAGATTTGCTCTGTATCTGCAAAATACTGCATCTCAGAAAATGCTTTACTGTTCTGTAATTCTTCTGTAAAGTATTGTGCTAACTCCCTTTCAAAGACTTCATACTGATTCATCAATTTCTGATAATCATCAAAGAATACTGGGGTATCTTTTTCAATATAGTCAAAAACAGTCCATGTCTTGTCATAACACAAAGATAAAAACTTCCTAGAATCTAAATGAATTTGTTTTTGATGAAAACTTGAAAGAATTTCTTCTAAGTATGATTTTAAAATAGGTGATAACGTTTTTGAAATTTGTTTTTCTAAAGCTGACTGACCTCGTTGATAATCCTTTTCTCTCAAAAGCATATCACTAGCTGGAAAGATGGTGAGTTCTGTCTGATTTTTTTTCGATAATTGTGTTTCGACTTCAAATGACCTAATACCATCGACTTCATCACCAAAAAACTCAATTCGGCAAGGTTCTAACTGGGATATTTCAAAAATATCTAAAATATCTCCTCGCAGACTAAATTCGCCTTGAGTTTGTACTTGTGTAACTTTTCGATAGCCTATCTCTTTTAACTGATGGATAAGTGCGTGTTGGTCATATTCTTCACCAACTGTTATTTTTACAATACTATCTTTGAATACATTTGGAGACGGTAAAATCAATCGACTTGCTGCGATATTACAAACTAAAATCCCTTTCTTAGATGAATCAGTCAAAAAACGCAAAGCTTCAACCCGTGAAATGATTTTTTCTTGTGAAGACATCAAAAACTCGACCATAGGGAAGTCATCTACCAAAAATGGATAGACAAGTTCCTCACCCAAGATAGATAGAAGATCACTAACAATTCCTTCTGCTTCTCCATAAGTTGACGTCAATAACACAATCTTATCTTCTTTTTCTATACTACTTGCAATTGCAAGAGCCTTAGTAGACGTTGATAAACCTAGTATTAGTTGTCTTTTCTTATTTGTCAGATTTTGATGCCATTTTTTGATCTGATTATTTTCTGAGAATAAATCTAATAAGGTAACCATTTATCCGTTATACCTCTGCATCGTTTTTTCAAAGTTTTTCTCTTGTAAATAGTAGTTTACAGAATCGTCAACTTTGTCAATAGACTGTAAAATACCAATATAATCATCCTTGTTAAAGGTACTCAAAACATGGTGAACAACTGACATTCCATTTTTAGGTCTTCCAATTCCAATCTTAACACGGTTAAAGACCTGAGTTCCAATATGTTGAATAATAGACTTGATACCATTATGACCACCTGCTGAGCCTTTTGCTCTTAAACGAATCTTTCCAACTTCCATGTCAAGATCATCGTAAATGATGAGTAAATCTTCAATATCCAAACCATAGTAAGTCAATAAAGCATGAACTGCTTTTCCACTTTCATTCATAAAGGTCGTTGGTTTAACAAGATAAATTTTTTCTCCATTGAAGAAAAAAGATGCTAGATCAGCTTGAAATATCTTATCGTGTGTAAAAGTGACATTCTGTTTCTTCGCTAGTTGGTCAATCAACATAAAACCAACATTATGTTTTGTTTCAAAATATTTATCCCCTGGATTTCCTAATCCTACAAGTAATTTGGTCATTTATTTTTCCTTTCAAAAGCCAAAAGGGTTGGAATTTTTTTCCAACCTAATTGACACTATTCATTAATTTTTTTAGACATTAAAGCGGAATTCCATAATATCGCCATCTTGAACGATATATTCTTTTCCTTCTTCACGCAAGCGTCCAGCTTCTTTTACAGCCTTTTCAGATCCGTATTTCACTAGATCCTCATATGACATGGTTACTGCACGAATAAATCCTTTTTCAAAGTCTGAGTGGATAATACCAGCTGCTTGAGGAGCCTTCATACCACGTTTGAAGGTCCAAGCGCGAACTTCTTTTTCACCAGCTGTGAAGTAAGTTCCCAATCCAAGCAAATGGTAAGCAGCACGAGTCAACTTGTCAACGCCTGATTCTGTCAACCCAAGTGCTTCAAGAAACTCTTGCTTATCTTCATCGTCTAACTCAGAAATTTCTTCCTCAGCACGCGCAGAAATAACGACTACTTCAGCATTTTCTGTCGCTGCAAATTCACGAATTTGTTTAACATAGTCGATAGAGTCAGGTTCTGAAACCACATCCTCGTCCACATTGGCAACATAGAGAACTGGTTTAGTCGTCAAAAGGAAGAGACCTTTGACAACCTTTTGCTCCTCATCTGTAAATTCAATAGTTCGAGCTGATTTTCCATCTTCAAGGACTGGTTTAATCTTTTGAAGAACATTGAATTCTGCCACAGATTCTTTATCTTTTTGCGTACGTGCCATCTTTTCTACACGCGCATAAC
This sequence comes from Streptococcus mitis, assembly GCF_946188585.1. Classification (GTDB taxonomy): domain Bacteria; phylum Bacillota; class Bacilli; order Lactobacillales; family Streptococcaceae; genus Streptococcus; species Streptococcus mitis_DG. The sequence continues at coordinate 446,004 of NZ_CAMHVI010000002.1, read as the reverse complement.
GTTTATTGACTGATTCTAAGTCAGCAAGAATCAATTCCAGGTTAATGGTATCAATATCCGCAAGTGGATCCACAAAGGCATCTTCACGTCCTTGCTCGCGCATGACATTTTCATCATCAAAAGCACGAACTACATGAACAATCGCATCTACTTCACGGATATTGGCCAAGAATTTATTTCCTAGTCCTTCTCCTTTTGAAGCTCCTTTTACAATCCCTGCAATATCTGTAAATTCAAAAGTTGTTGGAACTGTCTTTTTAGGAGTAATCATTTCAGTTAGTTTTTGGAGGCGTTCATCTGGAACTTCTACCATTCCAACGTTTGGATCAATCGTCGCAAATGGGTAGTTTGCTGCCTCTGCTCCTGCTTTTGTAATTGCATTAAATAGTGTTGATTTACCAACGTTTGGCAAACCAACGATACCTGCTGTTAAAGCCATATTTTCTCATTCTCCGTTTTCATTTCAATCCCTAATATTATAACACAAAAAGGGAAAACTTGCTAACCCTCTAACTAAGGGGTCTCATACTCTTCGAAAATCTCTTCAAACCACGTCAACGTCGCCTTGCCGTATAGATATTACTGACTTCGTCAGTTCTATCTGCAACCTCAAAACAGTGTTTTGAGCAACCTGCGGCTAGTTTCCTAGTTTGCTCTTTGATTTTCATTGAGTATCAGTCAATAATTTTATTCATCTTTCGATCAAAATCATAGCGTCCCATCATGACAATATGGTCACAATTACTGCATTTGATTTTGATATCTGCCCCTACACGCGTAATTTCCCAACGATTTGCTTTTTTACCTGTTGACTTGATTGTACAAGCATGTGGTTTTTTCATCTCTACAAAATTTCCAACTTGATACATACTACTCTCCTTTTCTTTTTCGATTATATCATAAAAGAGGCGAGCTAGGCTCAGCCTCTTTCACTTAATTTGTACGAACTGGTGTAATGAGCTGCATGAAGTCCTCGTCAGTATCTGCTGGCACAAGAGTAAATGGACGAACAGCTGAGATAAAGCTAATAGTCACCTTTTCGCTATTTAAAGCTTTAAGGGAATCAATCAAGTAAGTTGGGTTGAAACTAATAGTCAAATCTTCACCAGTAACCTGATCAGTATCGATTTCTTCGTTTACTTTACCAACTTCTGGAGAATGAACATGGGCGCTAACAACCCCATTTTTAATTTCAAGTTTCACAGTACCATTTTGAGTCGCACTTGATAAAAGGCGAGCACGCTCCATTGACTGACGTAAGTTTACCACATCAAAAGTAATTGTAGTGTTAAAGTCTGTTGGAATTAAACGATCTGTATCAGGATAGTTACCTTCTAACAAACGAGTATAAAAGCTAATATTTTCGCTTCTAAAGAGGATTTGATTGTTGGCAAAGAAAATCTCGACAGTTTCAATATCATCTGTAAATACTGCTGAAAATTCGCGTAGAGAACGGCTAGGAATCACGACATCAAAATCATCACTATTTTTTTCAAGAGTCAATTTTTTCTGGCTTAGACGATGAGAGTCTGTTGCAACTGTTTTTAGCTCCTTGTGTTGGCTCAATACGAAGTGGACACCTGTCAAAATTGGACGACTTTCTTGTGTACTTGCCGCAAAAGCTGTTTCGTTGATAATTTTCTTGAGTAATTTTGTTTCAAGAACCAAAGGAGTGCTTGCTGAAATTTCTTGGATTCGTGGATATTGCTCGCTATCTTTTCCTTTTAGGGTAATTTCTGATTTGCCGCTGGTTAAGACAATTTGATTTTGTTCAATTTCTTTAAAATCAAGAGTCACATCAGGTAGACTAGATACAACATTGATAAAGAAAGAAGCTTCAAGAAGAATTGAACCTAAAGAAGTAATTAACAAACCAGCATCTTCATTTTTTTGAGAAATAAAATTTTCAATTGAAATTTGACCATTTGAACCAATTAAAGTAACACCTTCATTGGTCACGTCAATTTTTACGGTTGATAAAATAGGAATAGCATTTTTAGAACTAATAGCTCTCTTAGTAGTATTTAATGCTTGTAGAAATAAATTTTTATTAATTGAAAAATGAATCATGGATTCTCCTTTAGTTATTTTTAGTATTAGAAGGATAATAGTAATAATAGAGTCTGTGAAATCTGTGGAAAACAGACTTTAAACAAGTCATATCAAGTTTTTTGGCTTGTTTAAAAAATGTGGATAAAAAAGATAAAAAAACGAAAGTTATCCACAAGCTATTTGATTTTCTTTTTGATTGATTCAATTTCTAAACGTAAATTATCGTCTTCATCAATCAAAGATTTAATTTTTGCATGGGCATGAATGACTGTTGTATGATCTTTTCCTCCAAATTCCTTCCCAATTTTTGGAAGACTATTATCTGTTAATTCTCTAGATAAATACATGGCTACTTGACGGGCCAAAACAATATTTTGAAGGCGTCTGCTTCCCTTCATTTCTTTGACACTAACACCATAGAAGTTCCCTACTTCAGTTTGGATTTTATCAATTGGAATGACGAGGATTTGGCTAACATCTTGTTTGCGAGCTCTAATGGCTTCTGCAGCGATATCGATAGTGATATCCTTAATCTTCTTCACTCTGGCAATTAAAGTGATGTCGTTGATTGCTCCTTCAAGTTCTCGAACGTTTGAATCAAATTGGCCAGCTAGGTATTCTAGGGTATCACTTTGGAAATTGTAGTCTAAATGCTCTGTTTTACTTTGTAAAATGGCAATACGTGTTTCAAAGTCAGGTGGTGTGATGTTTTGCGTCAAGCCCCAGCTAAAGCGCGTGACAAGCCGTTCTTCAAGGCCTTCTAAGTGTTTAGGGCTACGATCACTGGTCAGAACAATTTGTTTTTGATTGTTATGGAGAACATTGAAAGTATTGAAAAATTCTTCCTGAGTTGCAACTTTTTTTCCACTCAGCGATTGAATATCATCAATTAACAAGAGATCGAGGCTACGGTAGGTTTTTTTGAACTTATCCATTTCACCCAGTCTAAGATGTTCAAGAAAGTCGTTGATAAAGCTTTCAGCAGGGATGTACTTCACACGCGCATCAGGAATATTTTTCAAAATCTCATTCCCAATTGCATTGAGTAAGTGAGTCTTACCAAGGCCAGGTCCTCCATAGATAAAAAGAGGGTTATAGGTCAGAGCCAAATCTTCAGAGACAGCCAAAGCGGCTGATACTGCCCAAACATTTCCATCTCCTTGGATAAAATTATCAAAGGTATACTTTTCTTTTAATCCAGTATCCGAATAAGGAATAGATGCTAACTTTGGACTATAGTCATAAAGAGTTGAATTTGTAGCTTCTTCAACTTGTGAAATAGTCGTATCTTGAGGCTTGGTGAAAATATAGTGGGGAGTTATTTCAGCATCATAAATTTCAAAACCAGCTACTACAATGATATCTTTTAGTTGTTTTTCCCAGACCATTTCCATTTCAGATCGTGGTAAAAATATAGTGGCAACATTTTCCTCTACCTTGATAAGTTCAGCTTGAATAGCATAGAAATCATACATGGATCGAGTTAGTCTTTCTTGAGCAAATTCTAATATACGATTCCAAAATTGTTTTTCTTTCAATCCATTCTCCTCCTTTACTATTTAAAAGTTTAATGCTAGATTTATTTTACCATAGATAGCAATAATTTTCCACAAGCTGTGAAAAATAATCCACAATGTTATCAAGTTTTATCCACAGGTTGGGGATAAAATTAGAAACTGTTGATTTATTAAGCTTTTTATTGAAAAAAATAGTGGATAACCTTGTGAGATAAAAAAATAAAAGAACAGCCTTATTTCAGGCTGTTGATAATTCTACTGTATTCTTCTTGATTTGAAAAAGAAATAATGATTTTTCCATTGTTTTTTTTGGACAATTTGATTTCTACGTCTAATCCAAGTAGTTTTTTTAACTGTTCTTCTTCATTTTGTATGAAATGATCAGTTTTTTGCTGTTTCTTTTGTTTTTTATCTGTCAGAAGAGCTTCTAACTTCCTTACAGAAATGTCTTCCTCTATAATTCGTTGAAAGAAATAGTCTTGTTGTTCCTTATTCAAGCCAACTAGCGAACGCGCATGCGCTTGTGATAGTTGGCCATTTTCTACTTCTGAAAGGATCTGTTCTGGCAAGGACAGCAAGCGAATAGAGTTGCTGATATAAGGACGAGACTTGCCCATTTTATCTGCAATTTCAGCATGGGTAAATCCTTTCTCTACGAGAGATTCATAAGCGCGTGCTTCTTCTATTGGATTTAAATTTTCTCTTTGTAAATTTTCAATGATGGACTGAACCATCATCTCTTGGTCTGAAAGTTGTTTAACAACAGCTGGGATAGACGTTAGACCAGCTAAAAGTGAAGCGCGATAGCGTCTCTCTCCTGCAAGGATTTCATAACCAATAACAGGAGATTGACGAACAATAATCGGTTGAATGACCCCATTTTCTTTGATAGACTGTGCTAGTTCATGTAGTTTTTTTCCATCAAATTCTTTTCGAGGTTGATAGGGATTTTTTTGTATATCCGTGATAGAAATCATTTCAAATTTTTCCATGATTCTACACTAACACATCTTTTCTCTTATGTAAAGCTTTCTTTACATAGATGTCAATTAAGATTCTAAATCACCTGAACTCTTGTCAAGTTTAATAGATGTAGTTTCTTCTTTACCGTTACGATAGTAAGTTATCTTAATGGTGTCTCCGATAGAATGATTGTAAAGAGCACTTTGTAAGTCTGTTGATGAAGCGATGTCTTTGTCATCTACTTTTGTAATAACATCGTATTTTTCAAGGTGACCATTTGCAGGCATATTACTTTGCACAGAACGAACAACTACACCAGATGTTACACTGCTTGGAATATTCAGTCTTCTAATATCACTTGTGTTAATATTTGAGAGATTGACCATTTGAATTCCCAAAGCTGGACGAGTCACTTTTCCGTTCTTTTCTAATTGTTCAATAATATTGATAGCATCATTTGCAGGGATTGCAAAACCAAGACCTTCTACAGATGTTCCTCCATTTGAGGCAATTTTACTTGAGGTAATTCCGATAACCTGTCCTTGAATATTGATTAGTGGGCCACCAGAGTTACCTGGGTTAATAGCAGTATCAGTTTGGATGGCTTTTGTAGAAATGGCTTGTCCATCTTCAGATTTTAAAGATACATTTCGATTGAGACTAGATATGATACCTTGAGTGACAGTATTAGCATATTCAGAACCTAACGGGCTACCGATAGCAATAGCAGTTTCTCCTACGGTTAACTGACTAGAATCACCAAATTCCGCTACTGTTGTCACTTTTTCTGAAGATATTTTGACGACAGCAATATCAGAGAAAGTGTCAGCTCCGACGATTTCTCCAGGTACCTTAGTTCCATCTGACAAACGAATATCTACTTTGCTGGCACCATTTATAACGTGATTATTGGTGACAATATAAGCTTCTTTGTCATTCTTTTTATAAATAACCCCAGATCCTTCACTAGAGATTTGCTGAGAATCTGTATCTGTATCATCATTGCCAAATACGCTATTTTGTCTGTTAGCTGAATAAGTAATAACAGAAACAACAGCGTCTTTTACTTTGTTAACAGCCTGTGTTGTTGAATTTTCGTTCTTATAGGCAGTCTGTGTAATAGTACTATTGTTGTTGGAGTTACTTACAGTACTTTTCTGAGTTAGTTGGTTTATTGAAAAACTCCCCAAGGCTCCACTAATAAAGCTAATGACGATAACGACTAATAATTGAAACCATTTTTTGTAAAATGTTTTGAGATGTTTCATATTTGCCTCCATATGTTTTAAATTAATGAAAGTATAAACTGACTAGCTTAATTATAACTTAAAAATAAAAGTTTTTCACAGATTGTGGATAACTTTCAAAAATCTGTGGTTTTCTCGGCTAAAATTAACCTTTTATTTTGTGAATAAGATGTGAAAAAATAGAGAATATGTTAGAATAGAGTCATGAAAATTAAAGTTGTAACAGTTGGGAAACTGAAAGAAAAGTATTTAAAAGATGGTATCGCAGAGTATTCAAAACGAATTTCTCGATTTGCTAAGCTTGAAATGATTGAGCTAGCAGATGAAAAAACACCAGATAGGGCCAGTGAGTCAGAAAATCAAAAGATTTTAGAAATAGAAGGTCAGAGAATTTTATCAAAAGTTGGTGACCGTGATTTTGTTATTGCGTTGGCTATCGAAGGGAGAACTTTCTCCTCAGAAGAATTTAGTAAGCAGCTAGAAGAAGCTTCTATAAAAGGATTTTCTACTCTTACCTTTATTATTGGAGGGAGTCTGGGGTTAGCACAGGATGTAAAAAAGAGAGCCAATCTCTCTGTTAGTTTTGGTCGTTTAACCTTGCCCCATCAGTTAATGAGACTAGTCCTTGTTGAACAAATCTATCGGGCTTTTACAATACAGCAGGGCTCGCCCTATCATAAATAGAAAATTGACTTTCAATTGAATTTTTGGTAGAATAACTATATTAGGTCTCATAGCTCAGCTGGATAGAGCATTCGCCTTCTAAGCGAACGGTCGCAGGTTCGAATCCTGCTGGGATCAATATAGTAGCAAAGCTGGGAATTTTCCCGGCTTTTTTCTTAAAAAAGTACACTTGGGGATAAAAAAAGACAGTTGAGAGAATTTTATCTAAAACAAAATTCCATTTTGTATAATAGTTTTTGTAAGTTAGCTTACAAGAAAAAAACATTTAGGAGATTTAATTATGAAAAACACAGTTAATTTAGATAAGTTTGTAGAATTGAAGGAAAAAGACTTGCAGGAGATTCGAGGTGGGGATAGTAGGATATCAAAATACCTCCGTGATTTTATTTTCCCAAGAAAAAAGTAATGAAATAAGGGGAAAGAGTAATGAATTTATTTGGATTTGGGATAGTTATTGTTTATTTTTTTATCGTTAGCAAAAGTTATGAACGGATTTGTAAAATAACTAAAAAAGAGCATATAGTTTTTTTATGCTACACAGGTATATCAGTTTTTATACTTGAAGAAGTTGCTAGTATGATATATAGAGGTGGTTTTAGTTTAGTTAAATTTTTATTTCCATTAGTTATATATTTTTATTTAAGAAAATTTAAGATATATGAAACATACAAAGGAATTTTTATTAGTATACTATTATCTTTGTTATATAATGGTACCCATACTTTTATATCTGTAACGTTATCTTCAATTATAGGAGATTATTTAGTATCCCAGCATGAAGAAATTTTCTATTTTATAGTTCTATTACTAACTTATTTTTCAATCAAAAAAATTATTACTTATTTCCATTTGGAACTAAACTATTTTGACAAAGACTATCTATATCCTTTCTTGAAAAAAGTATTTTTTGCTTTACTATTGCTACATATTGTATCTTTCGTTTCAGATATGGTAAGTACGATTAAACATTTGAATAGTTTTGGAAGTATTTTATCATCTATTGTCTTTATCTCTTTACTTTTGACTTTCTTTGCAATGAATTCTCATAAAGAACAAATGGAGAAAGAGATTGCTTTGAAGCAGAAGAAATTTGAACAGAAACATTTACAAAACTACACAGATGAAATTGTTGCTTTGTATAATGAAATACGTGGGTTTAGACATGACTATGCTGGGATGCTTGTCAGCATGCAGATGGCAATTGACAGTGGTGATTTACAGGAAATTGACAGAGTTTACAATGAAGTTTTGGTTAAAGCAAATCACAAACTGCGTTCAGATAAATACACTTACTTTGATTTGAACAACATAGAAGATTCAGCTTTACGAAGTTTGGTTGCTCAGTCAATTGTCTATGCTCGAAATAATGGTGTAGAGTTTACACTGGAAGTAAAAGATACGATTACCAAGCTCCCAATTGAACTATTGGATTTAGTTCGTATTATGAGTGTTTTATTGAACAATGCTGTCGAAGGATCGGCTGATAGTTATAAAAAGCAGATGGAAGTAGCAGTTATTAAGATGGAAACTGAAACAGTGATTGTAATTCAGAATTCATGTAAAATGACGCTGACTCCTTCAGGAGATCTTTTTGCCTTAGGATTCTCTACTAAGGGAAGAAATCGTGGAGTCGGATTAAATAATGTGAAAGAACTACTGGATAAGTATAACAATATTATTTTAGAAACAGAGATGGAAGGCAGTACATTTAGACAAATCATTAGATTTAAGAGGGAATTTGAATGAAAGTTTTAATTTTAGAAGATGTTATTGAACATCAAGTGAGACTAGAGAGAATATTAGATGAAATTTCGAAAGAATCGAATATTCCAAAATCATACAAGACAACAGGAAAAGTCCGTGAGTTTAAGGAATATATCGAAAATGATGAAGTAAACCAGCTTTATTTTCTAGATATTGATATTCATGGTATTGAGAAAAAAGGGTTTGAAGTTGCTCAGTTTATTCGTCATCACAATCCTTATGCTATTATCGTCTTTATCACCAGTCGATCAGAGTTTGCGACTCTAACCTATAAATACCAGGTATCAGCCTTAGATTTTGTTGATAAGGATATCAATGATGAGTTGTTTAAGAAGAGAATTGAGCAAAATATCTTCTACACGAAGAGTATGTTACTTGAAAATGAAGATGTGGTAGATTATTTTGACTACAATTACAAGGGAAATGATTTAAAAATTCCTTACCATGACATTCTGTATATTGAAACGACAGGAGTTTCTCATAAATTGCGCATTATTGGTAAAAATTTTGCAAAAGAGTTTTACGGTACCATGACAGATATTCAGGAAAAGGACAAACATACTCAGCGATTTTATTCTCCTCACAAGTCATTTTTGGTAAATATAGGGAATATCAGAGAAATTGATCGAAAAAACTTAGAAATTGTTTTCTATGAAGACCATCGTTGTCCTATTTCAAGATTAAAAATTAGAAAATTAAAAGATATTCTAGAGAAAAAATCTCAAAAGTGATTGACAATTAGTAAGAAATTGATATAATGGTTATATCTGCTACAGATAGAAGGTCCGTTGGTCAAGGGGTTAAGACACCGCCTTTTCACGGCGGTAACACGGGTTCGAATCCCGTACGGACTATTTTATCCGCCATAGCTCAGTTGGTAGTAGCGCATGACTGTTAATCATGATGTCGTAGGTTCGAGTCCTACTGGCGGAGTATAGATAAAAGGGAACTAGTGTTGTTCCCTTTTTTGTATCAATTTGTATCACCAAGCATTTTCATAAGGAAGTCTGTTATTTCTTGAGGACTTTCTTTTTTTCCGTGTGCAATCCAAGTTTGACAAACACCAAAAAGTGCATGAGTTAGATAGATGCTACTATATTCTAATTCAGTGGTATTTAGATTTAGTTGCATAAAGCGTTTTTGTAAATCCGTACTGAGCATGATATGAAGTTTATTTCGTAAGAAATTTTGGATTTCTTTAGTCCCATTTTCAGAAAGAAGGGCAGCCAGAAGTGGTTCTGATTCTAGATATTCAAAGACTTCTAAAATAGCGTCTCTTTTGTGATGAGCATGTTTTTGAAAAATATATTCAAATGTATGGAATAGCTTACTTTGATAGTGCTCAATCATATCATACTTATCCTTATAGTGAGTATAGAAGCTGGAACGACTAATTCCGGCTTTTTTTGCTAATTTGACAGTAGAAATTTGATCAAATGGCTGTTCTATCAGTAGTTGTACCATAGCATTTTCAATAGTTCGCTTTGTTTTTAAGCGTTTGTTACTTTCTTGCATATTTCCTCCTTATAAACAAATTAGACTATATGTCTAAAAATTGATTTTTTTATCTTGTAATTTATATTTTTTATTGTATAATCTATTATATCAAAATTTTAGACAATATGTTTAAAAAAGGAGAAACTATGTTTAAAGAATGGAAAGCAATTTTTAAAAAACCAAACTTTATTATTGTCATGATAGGGATTTCTCTTATTCCCGCTCTGTACAATGTCATATTTTTGTCATCAATGTGGGATCCATATGGTCAATTGTCTGACTTACCTGTGGCAGTTGTCAATAATGATAAAGAAGCTTCCTATAACGGTAATACCATGGCTATAGGAAAAGACATGGTGTCTAATTTAGAGCAAAATAAATCATTGGATTTTCATTTTGTAGATGAAGATGAAGGAAAGAAGGGATTGGAAGATGGCGATTACTATATGGTAGTGACTTTACCAAGTGATTTATCTGAAAAAGCAGCTTCTATTTTAACGAATCATCCAGAGCAAATGCAAATCGATTATCAGACTTCAAGTGGTCATAGTTTTATTGCCAGCAAGATGAGCGATTCTGCGATGACACAGTTAAAACAGAATGTTTCTGCTAATGTAACCGAATCCTATACGAAAGCTTTATTTCAAAAGATGGGTGATTTAAAATCCGGTTTAACGAAGGCAGCCGATGGAAGTGAACAATTGGCTAACGGGGCTAGTCAGTTAGCTGTAGGAAGTCAGACATTGTCTTCAAATCTTGCTACTTTAGCTAGCTCAAGTTTAACCTTTTCGGATGGAACAAATCAATTTACAAAAGGGTTGACAATGTATGTCACAGGAGTAAAGCAACTGAATAGTGGCTTAGGAACATTTAATGATGGTTTACAGAACTATACAAGTGCGGTTTCACAGGTTGACACAGGACTTAATCAATTATCTTCGAAAACTCCAGAATTAGTTGCAGGTGTCAACCAGTTAAATACAGGGATGAAGTCATATGCTGGTGGAGTTTCACAACTCAATTCAGGTCTCAGTCAATTTTCGGTTGGTGTCAATGCCTATACAAGCGGAGTTGACAAATTATCTGTTGGTACAAACCAACTATCAAGTCAATCAGATACATTGAGAGACGGTATTACTCAATTAAATAAAGGAATAAAAGAAATATCCACACAATTAAATACTTCATCTCAACAGAAAGAGGATATAACACAGTTAGCAAGCAGTTTAGATGAGTTGAATAAGGCTCTCCAATCAGTTACAGTTTCAGATAATACTGATCTTAAAAATACAATATCTAATGACTTAACAAATATAACGACTCTTGCTCAAACTATTGTGACTAATAGTCAAGCAGAGCAAGAGAAAACTCTTACAAATCTTCAAGCAACAGCAACTTATCAATCTCTCACTGAAACTCAGAAAAAAGAATTGACTGAAGCTGTCTCAAATAATTCTAATTCTACGATAGAGTCAGCAAAAGCAATTTTAACGACGGCAGGAGATTTAAAAGAAAATTTAGGAAGTATAAACCAACCAGTCTCTAATCTTTCTACTTTACAGACTAAAGCAAATCAACTTTTACCTATAGCGTCTAGTTCCTTGACATTTATGTCAAGTGGATTTACACAGTTGCAAAATGCTGTAGATAATCAGTTAGTTCCCGGAAGTCAATCAATTGAAAATGGAGTTAATGCGTATACTAAGGGATTGGATACTATTTCTTTAGGTGTAAATCAACTAAGTGAAAAGAATACAACTTTAACAACAAGTTTGGATCAATTGGTTTCTGGCTCAACCAATTTGACAGAAAACTCTTCAAAATTGACAACTGGTTTGGATACTCTAGCTGGGAAAACTCCAGAATTAGTAACAGGTATTGAAAAACTATCATCTGGTTCTGCTCAATTGAACAATAAGAGTCCAGAGTTAATAGCAGGTCTTACTAAATTACAATTTGGCTCTGATCAATTAACAGATAAATCAACACAATTACTTTCTGCAGCATCCCAACTAGGAAGTGGCGCTATGAAGATAGCAGATGGTACTGGAAAATTAGCTGAAGGTGGAGCAACTTTAACTGCTGGTATTGAAAGTTTACAAGTAGGAACTACTGATCTAGGACAAGGCTTAAGAAGTGCTAGCAATCAACTAAAATCAGCATCAACAGAATCTAAAAATGCAGAGATTTTGTCAAATCCACTCAATCTTTCAAAAACAGACAATGATCAAGTTCCTGTAAATGGGATTGCTATGGCTCCTTATATGATATCAGTCGCTCTCTTTGTCGCTGCATTATCAACAAATATGATTTTTGCTAAATTACCTTCAGGTCGTCATCCTGAAACTCGCTGGGCTTGGTTCAAATCTCGCTTTGAGATAAATGGAGTTATAGCTGTTTTAGCCGCTGTCTTAGTCTATGGTGGCGCTCATCTTATTGGTCTAACAGCAAATCATGAAATGAGAACCTTGTTCTTAATTATTATCGCAAGCTTAACATTTATGTCTATGGTAACTGCATTAACAACATGGAATAGCCGTATAGGAGCTTTCTTCTCTCTTATTTTGCTATTATTACAGTTAGCATCAAGTGCAGGTACCTATCCACTTGCTTTGACAAATAATTTCTTTAGAGCTATTAATCCTTGGTTACCAATGAGTTATTCAGTTTCGGGATTACGACAAACAATCTCTATGACAGGAAATATTCATCATCAAGTCATTTTCCTTGCTGTGATATTAGCCCTATTTACTGGTTTAGGTATGCTAGCCTATCAACCTAAGAAAATGGAAGAAGATTAAAAAAATCGACCGATTAATTGGTCGATTTTTTATGCTTTAGATGACTTTCGTCTGTGATTATAGGTTCCAAATAGTAAGAGAGAAGTAAAGGAACAAATTGCTCCAGTAATAAAACCATTGGGAATAAAGGAAAGTGTAATAGTTCCTTTTCCCTTAGGAACGTCAACTTTCATAAAACCAGTTTGAGCTTGTTTAATTTCTATTTTCTTACCATCTTGGTAGGCAGACCAGCCTTTATCATAAGGAATGGTGAAGAAAATGGACGTATCTTGTTTAACATCATATGTAGCAAAGACTTTGTTTTTAGAAGTTGATACTGTGACAGGTTGTTCTTTAATTTTTTGAATTGCCTCGGTGAAAGTTTTGGTATCTAAACGATAGAAGGTAGGAGATTCAAATGATACCTGTGAATTTCCAGGGAAACTAACATTAATATTGAAAGTTTTTTTCTCTTTTGTATAGCCTAGATTAAAGAAGGAGAAGACATTATCAGTTGTAAAAGTTTTCTTTTCCCCATTGACAAGGATGTCAACTTTCTTTTGTTTATCATTAGAAAAGTGAAGGTTTGTGAAAGAAAGATAAACTTGGCTGTTTTCTGGCACTTCAATTTGATATTGGATTGCTGCATCTTCATTTGAAGAACTTGTAACAGTAATCAAATCATCAGTATTCTCTGTTTTTTCATAGGGTATTGGAGAAAAATAATCAAAATTGACGTCAGCAAGTTGATTTAAAAACGAGGCTTGATTATCTAAAGTATGTTCATTGAACTTGACATCGTTGTAAATAGATTGACTAGCAAAGGCAATCGGAAGAGAGTATTGATTTTCATATAGGGTAAGATTATCTTTTGGATAGATATCTTGGAAACCATACTTATCAATAGGACTGTCTGAGATATTGTACTGGATACTAAATAAACTATCAGCCAAAATACTATTATTTGCATAACGGAGATTGAGATTAGTCCCAGAGGATTTAAAACCAAGTTTATCTAAAGTAGAGCTTGCTGAACGATTTCGAACAGATGAAAATTGAGAGATTCCATTGTAGTTGAATTTCATACTGTCATTCCCTGTCTGAGTTTGTAGTTTCTCAGTACGAGTAAATGAATTTTCAATATATGTTGAGAAAGATTCCATAGTTGGGATATCTCTACTATATGCACTTCGAGAAGCAAATCCCCATTCCTTAGCAATTCCGTCCATTTGATATGAAGCATTTAAACTTATTTCAACCATTATAAATAAAGAGATTAGGATGGCAAATAGATTTACAGAGATAAACTTTTTGATAAATGCAAGGAGTAAAAGCGAATAGACAACCAAAAATTCAAGAGTAAGCAGAATATTCAAATCTGTTAAAAAAGAATAATGTGATTTTAGATAGATGGTAGCTAAAAATCCTGTTACTACAAGAAAAAGCGAAACTAAAAAGTTCTGGATTTTAATTTCTCTTAGACGATTTAAGACTTCCGCTGCTGTGTAAATTAACAAGGTAGAGAAAATCCAAGCATAGCGATGTAAAAACATGTTTGGAGTATGCATGCCTTGCCAAAATAAATCAAGAGCTTCTATATAAAAGCTTGCAATTAAAAATGTAAAGAAGATTGCATAGATAAGTTTCACGTGAAACTTAATAGATTTCAGCGTAAAAAATAAAATAGTTAAAATAAAGGGAAGCAGTCCAACAAAAATCATTGGGATAGCCCCATACTTTGTTGTGTCAAAGGAACCAATGAATTGCTTAGCAAAGAGATCAAGATACCAGCTACTTTCAGTTTGAAACTTTGTAACTTCAGTTAATTTTTCTCCATGTGTCTGTAAATCAAATAGAGTAGGAAGAGTCAGAATCAAACTAGCCATACCAGCTAAAAAGGAGATAACTATGAAATCAAGAACAGATGATTTTCGAGTCTTAAAGTTCCACGAAATTTGACAGAGATACCAGAAAATAAGAAACAATACTGTCATATAGCCAAAATAATAGTTTTGGATAAATAAGATTGACAGACTTGTAAAGTACAATAGGAATTTCTTTTCAGTGATAAGTAGGTGTAAGCCAGTTATAATTAAAGGAATCAAGATAAAAACATCCAGCCAGGTTTTTATCTCTAGTTGACTAACAGTGAAACTCATCAGAGCATAGGAAGTAGATAAAGCTAGTTTTAAAGGTTTAGGAATCGATTGAAATAATTTATTTAAACTAAAGAAGATTGACAGACCAATCAATCCAAATTTTAAGAGAGTTGTCAGATAGACAGCATCTGGCATATTCGTTAAATCAAAAAAGTAAACCAGAGGCGCGAGAAAACTACCCAAGTAATAACTTGATAGAGCATAGAAGTTTAGTCCTAGCCCACTTGTAAAGGTGTAAAACAGACTACCATTTCCATGTAGGATATTCCTTAGAGTTATATCAAAAATAACGTATTGATGAAATCCATCTCCTAATAGAGGAGAGTTGTCACTATTCCAGTAGATACCTTGAGATAGGTATACTCCTGTCATAATCAATACAGGAATGATGAAAGAAACAAAATAGGTCCAATATGTTTTAAAAAATAATTTCATGTTACCTCATAAAATGTTAGAAAACTCAGCTGGTTAACCCAACTGAGTTTTGAAGTTTTATTTAGTCTTTCCAAAGTTCTTTAACTTTTGCTTGTACTTCTGCATTTTCTAGGAATTCATCATAGGTTTCATCGATACGATCGATGACGCCATTTTTAGACAAAACAATGATATGGTTTGCCAAAGTTTGGATAAACTCGTGATCATGACTGGCAAAGATGATTGATTCTTTAAAGTTTTTCAATCCGTCATTCAAGCTTGAGATAGATTCCAAGTCCAAGTGATTGGTTGGATCATCGAGGACAAGGACATTTGATTTCAAGAGCATGAGTTTTGAAAGCATGACACGGACTTTTTCTCCCCCTGACAAGACGTTTACAGGTTTGTTAACTTCATCTCCAGAGAAGAGCATACGGCCGAGGAAACCGCGTAGGAAAGTATTGTCATCTTCTTCTTTACTTGCAAATTGACGCAACCAGTCAAGAATTGATTCTCCCCCTGCGAAATCAGCTGAGTTATCTTTTGGCAAGTAAGAACGGCTAGTAGTTACTCCCCACTTGACAGTTCCTTCATAGTCAATGTCTCCCATGATTGCACGAATTAATGCAGTCGTTTGGATGTCATTTTGCCCAATAAGCGCTGTCTTATCACCTGGGCGTAAGATAAAGCTGATATTATCTAAAATAGTCTCACCATCAATCTTTACAGTTAGATTTTCTACTGTCAAGAGATCATTACCAATCTCACGTTCCGCTTTAAAGTTAATAAATGGATATTTACGACTAGATGGTACAATCTCTTCTAGCTCAATCTTATCAAGCATTTTCTTACGTGATGTTGCTTGTCTTGATTTAGAAGCATTAGCAGAGAAACGAGCAACGAATTCTTGCAATTGCTTAATTTTTTCTTCTGCTTTAGCATTACGGTCTGCTAGCAATTTAGCAGCGAGTTCAGAAGATTCCTTCCAGAAGTCATAGTTTCCGACATAGAGTTTGATTTTTCCAAAGTCAAGGTCGGCCATGTGAGTACATACTTTATTTAAGAAGTGACGGTCGTGGGATACTACGATAACGGTGTTATCAAAATCAATCAAGAAGTCTTCTAACCAAGTAATCGATTGAATGTCCAAACCGTTGGTAGGCTCGTCCAAAAGAAGAACATCTGGTTTACCAAAAAGTGCTTTGGCGAGGAGAACCTTTACTTTTTCACCGTTGGCCAATTCGCTCATGTTTTGATAGTGCAATTCTTCTGGAATGTTTAGGTTTTGAAGTAGTTGAGAGGCTTCGCTTTCTGCTTCCCAGCCTCCAAGCTCAGCAAACTCTCCTTCGAGTTCGGCAGCACGGACTCCGTCCTCATCTGAGAAATCTTCCTTCATGTATATAGCATCTTTTTCCTTCATGATGCTATAAAGTTTTTCATTTCCCATGATAACGACATCAATAGCACGTTCATCTTCATAGTCAAAGTGATTTTGACGAAGAACAGAGAGACGTTCATCTGGACCAAGAGAGATGTGACCAGTAGTAGGTTCGATATCTCCAGCTAAAATTTTTAAAAAGGTTGATTTTCCGGCACCATTAGCACCAATTAATCCGTAAGTATTTCCTTCTGTAAATTTGATATTGACATCATCAAAAAGTTTGCGATCACTAAAACGTAGTGAAACATCAGATACTGTAAGCAATGTTTTTCTCCTATATGTGTAATATATTTATTCTACTAGAAAATACGGAAATATTCAAATTTTTATCTGTCAATTTTATGTAAATTACATTTACAGTACGCTTTACAGTACGCTTTACACAAAACCGTGAATAGCAAGGTTGATTTATTTTGATAAATTGCGGTTATTTCATTAAAAAAATGCTATAATTGAAGGGACTATATCGAAGGAGAACAAAATGACTAAACCCATTATTTTAACAGGAGACCGTCCAACAGGAAAATTACATATTGGACATTATGTTGGAAGTCTCAAAAATCGAGTATTATTACAGGAAGAGGATAAGTATGACATGTTTGTGTTCTTGGCTGACCAACAAGCCTTGACAGATCATGCCAAAGATCCTCAAACCATTGTAGAGTCTATTGGAAATGTGGCTTTGGATTACCTTGCAGTTGGATTGGATCCGAGTAAATCAACTATCTTTATTCAAAGTCAGATTCCAGAGTTGGCTGAACTATCTATGTATTATATGAATCTAGTTTCATTAGCACGTTTGGAGCGCAATCCAACTGTCAAGACAGAGATTGCTCAAAAAGGATTTGGGGAAAGTATTCCTACAGGATTCTTGGTCTATCCGATCGCTCAAGCAGCTGACATCACAGCTTTCAAGGCCAATTATGTTCCAGTTGGGACAGATCAGAAACCAATGATTGAGCAAACTCGCGAGATTGTTCGTTCTTTTAACAATGCATATAACTGTGATGTCTTGGTAGAACCTGAAGGTATTTATCCAGAAAATGAGAGAGCAGGGCGTTTGCCTGGTTTAGATGGAAATGCTAAAATGTCTAAATCCCTCAATAACGGTATTTATTTAGCTGATGATGCGGATACTTTGCGTAAAAAAGTAATGAGTATGTATACAGATCCAGATCATATCCGAGTTGAGGATCCAGGTAAAATTGAAGGAAATATGGTTTTTCATTATCTAGATGTTTTTGGTCGTCCAGAAGATGCTCAAGAAATTGCTGAAATGAAAGAACATTATCAACGAGGTGGTCTTGGTGATGTGAAGACCAAGCGTTATCTACTTGAAATATTAGAACGTGAACTGGGTCCTATTCGTGAGCGCCGTATCGAATTTGCTAAGGATATGGGAGAAGTTTATAATATGCTTCAAAAAGGTAGTGAAAGAGCGCGTGAAGTTGCAGGTCAAACCCTATCTGAGGTTAAAGGAGCAATGGGACTTCATTACTTTAACTAAGTTTATTTTTACAAGAAACTATCATTTCTATCTCAAAGAAAAGATAGTTTTTTATTTACCCCTGTAACATTTGACAAATTTTTATAGAATGGTATGATAGATACAATATAAAAAGAGTCAAGCTCAAAAAGAAAGAAAAGAGGAAACTTCGAATGTCTAATTGGGACACTAAATTTTTGAAAAAAGGTTTTACCTTTGATGATGTATTGCTTATTCCAGCTGAAAGTCATGTGTTGCCTAACGATGCAGATTTAACAACTAAATTGGCAGATAATTTGACTTTAAATATCCCAATTATTACCGCTGCCATGGACACAGTTACAGAGAGTCAAATGGCCATTGCTATTGCTCGTGCAGGCGGTCTCGGAGTTATCCATAAAAACATGTCAATTGCTCAACAAGCAGATGAGGTTCGTAAGGTAAAACGTTCTGAAAATGGAGTTATTATTGATCCCTTCTTCTTAACACCTGAACATACAATTGCTGAAGCTGATGAGCTTATGGGACGTTACCGCATCAGTGGTGTTCCAGTTGTTGAAACACTTGAAAATCGTAAATTGGTTGGTATTTTGACAAACCGAGATCTTCGTTTTATTTCAGATTATAACCAACCAATCTCAAATCATATGACCAGTGAAAATCTTGTTACTGCTCCTGTGGGTACAGATCTTGCAACAGCTGAGAGCATTCTTCAAGAACACCGTATTGAAAAACTTCCTTTAGTAGATGAAGAAGGTCGTCTTTCTGGTTTGATTACTATCAAAGATATTGAAAAAGTTATTGAGTTTCCAAATGCTGCTAAAGATGAGTTTGGTCGTCTCTTAGTTGCAGGTGCAGTAGGTGTTACTTCAGATACATTTGAACGTGCAGAGGCACTTTTTGAGGCAGGGGCGGATGCGATTGTTATTGATACTGCACATGGTCATTCTGCAGGTGTCTTGCGTAAAATTGCTGAGATTCGTGCTCACTTCCCAGATCGTACTTTGATTGCTGGAAATATTGCTACTGCTGAGGGAGCGCGCGCACTTTACGAAGCAGGTGTAGATGTTGTCAAGGTTGGTATTGGACCAGGTTCTATCTGTACTACTCGTGTGATTGCAGGTGTTGGTGTTCCACAAGTAACAGCTATCTACGATGCTGCAGCCGTTGCGCGTGAATATGGAAAAACGATCATTGCTGACGGTGGAATCAAGTATTCTGGAGATATTGTAAAAGCCCTTGCTGCAGGTGGAAATGCAGTTATGCTTGGATCAATGTTTGCTGGCACTGATGAAGCTCCAGGTGAAACTGAAATCTTCCAAGGACGTAAATTCAAGACATACCGTGGTATGGGTTCAATCGCAGCAATGAAGAAAGGTTCAAGCGATCGTTACTTCCAAGGTTCTGTCAATGAAGCAAATAAACTTGTTCCAGAAGGAATTGAAGGTCGTGTTGCTTATAAAGGAGCGGCAGCTGATATCGTCTTCCAAATGATTGGTGGTATTCGCTCTGGTATGGGTTACTGTGGTGCAGCTAACCTTAAAGAGTTACATGACAATGCTCAATTTATTGAAATGTCTGGTGCTGGTTTGAAAGAAAGCCATCCTCATGATGTACAAATTACTAATGAGGCACCAAATTATTCTATGTAAAAGAAATAAAGAGAACTCCCGTGAAAACAGGAGTTCTTTTACAATGTTGTCAATCTTAGTTTACAACAACTTTACCACCCTGAATAGTGAAGATACTTAGATTTTCTGGTAGATTTTGAAGATGGTCTAAGCTTGTTGTTGTGATAAAGGTTTGGATTGACTGAGAAATCGTTTCTAATAATTTTAGTTGTCTAGTGTTGTCAAGTTCACTCATAACATCGTCAAGTAATAATATCGGAGATTCTGTAGTAATACTTTCCATTAATTCTATTTCTGCTAATTTTATAGAAAGTACGAGACTGCGATGTTGACCTTGACTTCCAAAGCTAGCATCCATCCCATTTATATAAAAAGAAATATCATCTCGATGAGGACCAACGCCAGTATTCTTTTTAAATAAATCTCTGGATCTACTTTTTTCTAAAGCAATTTTGAAAGATTCGGATAAGTTTTGTTTGTCAGTTATCTTGACAGAAGATTGATAAGATATTGACAACTCTTCAATCTGATTTGAGAGTTCAAAATGTTTCTTACGCCCAAATGATTCTAGTTTTTTTATGAAATCTAAGCGGTGATTCATTACACGACATCCATAATCAATTAGCTGATCATCCAACACAGAAAGGAAGGTTTCATCTATTTTTTGAGCTGATTTTAGATAAGTGTTTCTTTGTTTTAGGATGTGATTATAATTGGTTAAATCTGATAAATAGATTGGCTTAATTTGTCCAAGTTCCATATCAATGAATTTTCGTCGAACAGAAGGTGCTCCTTTAATTAGTTGTAAATCTTCAGGAGCAAATAAGACAACATTCATGTGTCCTACATAATCTGAAAGGCGCGCCTGTTTTAAGTGATTAACTTTTGTCACACGGCCTTTTTGTGTCAGTTCGATTTCTAGGGGAATGGATCCAGTTTTTTTCTGAACGAGACCTGAAAGATGAAGTTGTTCCTCATCAAAATGAATGAGATTTTTATCTGTTCTAGTTCGATGACTACGCGTTAAGGCTAAAAAATAGATAGCCTCTAACATGTTTGTTTTTCCTTGTGCATTACGTCCCAAAAAGACATTCAATTTAGGATTAAAGTCTATTTTCGTCTCTTTGTAGTTACGAAAAGTCTTGAGAGATAGGTTTTGTAGCCACATGATTATCTACCAGGGAATCGCGGAGCTTGTTTGCTTTTAGGTGATGAAGCAGGTTTTGATTTGTCTTTTTTTACTCCCTTATTCATCTCTTTGACGAGTTTAGCGATTCGTTCTTTTTCAACTTTATCAGCTTGGTATTCATCTTGTTCTTCAGAAGTAGGTTGTGTCAACAAGATGTCAATGTCCATGTCAGGGATGTCAATTTTATCGCCAATACGAAGTTTTTTACCGCGACGACTTTCTAATTCCCCATTAAAGTAAACAGAATGTTCAGAGAGAAAGGATTTGATAGCTCCTCCGCTATGTGTAATTCCAAGTTCTTTGAGCAGTGCTTGGAGGGTAATAAATTCTTCAAATAATTTGTATTCCATAATTCACCTCAATCTTTGGTATTATACCATATTTTCCTAAAAATAGTGAGAGAAACAGGGAGAAATGTAAGCGATTTTTATTTCAAAACTGTTACAGGGAACAAGAAAATTTCAGGTTTTCGTGATATAATAGAAGTCTGTATATAAGGAGGTAAATCATGGAGTTAGTGCATGGAATTTCAACACATTTTATCCAATCAAAGAAGTTTAAAACGAACAAAATCACCGTGCGTTTTACCGCTCCATTATCTCTTGATATGATTGCAGGTCGCATGTTGAGTGCGAGTATGCTAGAGACTGCTAACCAGATGTATCCTACTTCTCAAGCTTTGAGAAGACACTTGGCTAGTCTATATGGTACAGATATGTCAACCAATTGTTTCAGAAGAGGGCAAAGTCATATTGTAGAATTGACATTTACTTATGTTCGTGATGAGTTTTTAAGTAGGAAAAATGTGCTAACTTCTCAGATTTTGGAACTAGTAAAAGAAACTCTTTTTTCACCCGTGGTAGTTGATAATGGATTTGATCCAGCCTTATTTGAAATTGAGAAAAAGCAATTGCTAGCAAGTTTAGCAGCTGATATGGATGATTCTTTTTATTTTGCACATAAAGAATTAGATAAATTATTTTTTCATGATGAACGTCTTCAATTGGAATACAGTGATTTACGAAATCGTATTTTAGCTGAAACTCCACAAAGTTCTTATTCTTGTTTCCAAGAATTTTTGGCCAATGATCGAATAGATTTCTTTTTCCTAGGTGATTTTAATGAGATTGAAATTCAAAATGTATTAGAATCATTTGGTTTTAAAGGTCGAGAAGGTAATGTGAAGGTTCAGTATTGTCAACCTTATTCCAATATCCTTCAGGAAGGCATGGTTCGGAAAAATGTGGGACAGTCTATTTTAGAGTTGGGCTATCATTGCTCTGCTGAATATGGTGATGAGCAGCATTTACCTATGATTGTAATGAATGGTTTACTGGGTGGATTTGCTCACTCTAAACTCTTTACAAATGTCCGTGAAAATGCTGGATTAGCTTATACCATTTCAAGTCAGCTTGATTTATTTAGTGGATTTTTGAGGATGTATGCTGGTATTGATCGAGAAAATCGGAATCAGGCTCGAAAAATGATGAATAATCAACTGCTTGATTTAAAAAAAGGTTATTTTACAGACCTTGAGTTAGAGCAGACCAAGGAAATGATTCGTCGGTCTTTGTTGCTTTCTCAAGATAATCAATCTTCATTGATTGAACGTGCTTACCAAAATGCCCTACTTGGAAAATCTTCAACAGACTTTAAAAGTTGGATTGAAAAACTCGAACAAATTGACAAAGAAGCTATTTGTAGAGCAGCTAATAATATAAAATTACAGGCAATTTACTTTATGGAAGGAATAGAATGACAAAGGTTGTTTTTGAAGAAAAATACTATCCAGCTGTAAAAGAAATGGTTTATCGAACTCGTTTGGCAAACGGATTGACAGTAGCTCTTCTACCTAAAAAGGAATTTAAAGAGGTTTACGGGAGTGTAACTGTACAGTTTGGTTCGGTAGATACGCTTGTCACAGAAGTTGACGGAGATGTAAAACAATATCCTGCTGGAATTGCTCATTTTCTTGAACATAAATTATTTGAGAGAGAAGATTCTAGCGATTTGATGTCGGCTTTTACGAGTCTAGGTGCAGATAGCAATGCTTTTACAAGCTTTACAAAGACAAACTATCTTTTTTCATCGACGGATTATCTCTTAGAGAATTTAGATTTACTTGATGAATTGGTGACATCGGCATATTTTACTGGAGCTTCTATTCTGAGGGAGCAGAATATTATCCAGCAAGAACGAGAAATGTACCAAGATGATCCCGATTCGTGTTTATTCTTTTCAACCTTAGCGAATTTATATCCTGGCACACCTTTAGCGACTGATATAGTTGGAAGTGAGGAGTCCATTTCCCAAATCAATCTAACTAATTTGCAAGAAAATTTTACAAGATTTTACAAACCTGTAAACATGTCTCTGTTTTTAGTTGGTAATTTTGATGTGGAGCGAGTACAGGACTACTTTGAAAGCAAAGAACTGAAATATTCAGATGTTCAGGAAGTGGTAAGAGAAAAGTTGCTTTTACAAGATGTAAAGCAAACGGACACTATGAGAATGGAAGTATCTTCTCCCAAACTAGCGATTGGAGTTAGAGGTAAGCGAGAAGTTGCTGAAGCGGATTGCTATCGATATCATATTTTATTAAAATTATTGTTTGCAATGATGTTTGGTTGGACTTCAGATCGTTTTCAAAAGTTATATGAATCAGGTAAAATTGACGCATCCTTATCTCTCGAAGTTGAAGTAACAAGTCGCTTTCATTTTGTTATGTTGACAATGGATACAAAAGAGCCAGTTGCTTTATCTCATAAGTTTAGGAAGGCCATTCGTAATTTTACAAAGGATTTAGATATTACAGAGGATCATTTAGATATTATCAAAAGAGAGATGTTTGGAGAGTTTTTCAGTAGCATGAACTCTCTTGAATTTATTGCAACGCAATATGATGCTTTTGAACATGGTGAGACAATTTTTGATTTGCCAAAGATTTTACAGGAAATTACTTTAGAGGATGTCCTTGATGCTGGACATCATTTAATAGATGATGGTGACATAGTTGATTTTACAATATTCCCATCGTAGCAAGCGATCATAATAGACACTAGAAAGAAGGAATGATAAGTATGAGGAAAAAAACAATTGGTGAGGTTTTACGTTTAGCTAGAACCAACCAAGGGTTAACTTTAGAAGAATTACATAAAAAAACAGAAATTCAGTTGGATATGTTGGAGGCAATGGAAGCTGATGATTTTGATCAACTTCCTAGTCCATTTTATACTCGTTCTTTTTTGCGTAAGTATGCATGGGCAGTTGAGCTAGATGAGCGAATTGTCTTGGATGCTTATGATTCTGGGAGCATGATTACTTATGAGGAAGTAGATGTTGATGAAGACGAGTTGACAGGCAGGAGACGTTCCAGTAAGAAAAATAAGACATCATTTTTACCTTTATTTTATTTTATACTCTTTGCCCTATCGATTGTCATTTTTGTGACTTATTATGTTTGGAATTATCTCCAGACTCAACCTGAGCATTCATCTACGTCTAGTTATAGTGTCGTTCAAGCAACAAGCTCGACTAGTTCTGTAACTCCATCTTCAAGTAGTAGTTCATCAAGTAGCTCTTCGAATATTGAACCAGCTATAAGTGTATCAGGTGAAGGAAATTATGTAGAAATCACTTATAAAACAAGTAAGGAAACTGCAAAATTGCAATTATCGGTTTCAGATGCTAGAAGTTGGGTTAGTGTTTCAGAAAGTGATCTTGAGGGTGGTGTGACCTTATCACCGGATAATAAAAGTTCGGAAACAACAGTTTCAACAAAAAATCCTGTGACCATTACTTTAGGTGTTGTCAAAGGTGTTGCCTTAACAGTAGATAATCAGACTGTTGATTTATCGAAATTAACAGCTCAAACTGGACAAATCACTGTAACCTTTATTAAAAATTAAGGAAGAACGAATGAAAAAAGAACAAATTCCAAATCTTTTAACGATAGGTCGAATTCTCTTTATACCTATTTTTATCTTTATTTTAACAGTAGGAAATTCGATAGAGAGTCATATAGTAGCAGCTATTATCTTTGCTGTTGCTAGTATTACAGACTATTTAGATGGATATTTAGCTCGTAAATGGAATGTGGTTAGTAATTTTGGTAAATTTGCAGATCCTATGGCGGATAAGCTACTAGTTATGTCGGCTTTTATTATGCTGATTGAATTAGGTATGGCTCCGGCTTGGATTGTTGCAGTGATTATCTGTCGGGAGTTAGCTGTGACAGGTTTGAGGCTTTTACTGGTTGAAACTGGTGGAACAGTTTTAGCAGCAGCAATGCCTGGAAAAATTAAAACTTTCAGTCAGATGTTTGCGATTATTTTCTTGCTATTACATTGGACTTTGATTGGTCAAGTTCTATTTTATGTAGCCTTGTTTTTCACTATCTACTCTGGTTATGATTATTTCAAGGGTAGTGCCTATGTATTTAAAGGGACATTTGGTTCGAAATGAAATCATTAATTGATGTAAAAAATCTTTCCTTTCGCTATAAGGAAAGTCAGGAATACTATGATGTGAAGGATATTACGTTTCACGTGAAACGTGGAGAATGGCTTTCTATTGTAGGGCATAATGGTAGTGGTAAATCAACGACGGTTCGATTAATTGATGGCTTACTGGAAGCAGAATCTGGAGAAATTGTAATTGATGGCCAACAGCTGACCGAGGAGAATGTTTGGAGTATACGGCGTCAAATTGGTATGGTTTTTCAAAATCCAGACAATCAATTTGTTGGAGCGACTGTTGAAGATGATGTTGCCTTTGGTTTGGAAAATCAGGGACTTTCTCGTCAAGAAATGAAAAAGAGAGTGGAGGAAGCTCTGGCTTTAGTTGGCATGTTAGACTTTAAAAAGCGAGAGCCAGCGCGTTTATCGGGTGGCCAAAAACAACGTGTGGCCATTGCAGGTGTTGTATCTCTAAGACCAGCTATTTTAATCCTAGATGAAGCAACGAGTATGTTGGATCCTGAGGGACGTAGAGAACTGATTGAGACAGTAAAAGGAATTCGAAAAGACTATGATATGACGGTCATTTCCATTACACATGATTTGGAAGAAGTTGCCATGAGTGATCGTGTATTGGTCATGAAAAAAGGGGAAATTGAATCAACTAGTAGTCCAAGGGAACTTTTTTCTCGAAATGATTTAGATCAAATTGGATTAGATGATCCTTTTGCCAATCAATTAAAACATTCTTTGAGCCAGAATGGCTATGATTTACCTGAAAATTATTTGACAGAAAGTGAGCTAGAGGATAAGCTATGGGAATTGCTCTAGAAAATGTGAGTTTTACGTATCAAGAAGGGACTCCCTTAGCTTCAACAGCTTTGTCGGATGTTTCGTTAACAATTGAAGATGGTTCTTATACGGCTTTAATTGGGCACACAGGTAGCGGCAAATCGACTATTTTACAACTCTTAAATGGTTTATTGGTGCCAAGTCAAGGAAGTGTACGAGTTTTTGATACCTTAATCACTTCGACGTCTAAAAATAAAGATATTCGTCAAATTAGAAAACAGGTTGGCTTGGTATTTCAGTTTGCTGAAAATCAGATTTTTGAAGAAACGGTTTTGAAAGACGTTGCTTTTGGACCGCAAAATTTTGGAGTTTCTGAAGAAGATGCGGAGCAGATTGCGCGTGAGAAACTGGCTCTGGTTGGAATTGATGAATCACTTTTTAATCGTAGCCCGTTTGAGCTGTCAGGTGGACAAATGAGACGTGTTGCCATTGCAGGCATACTTGCAATGGAGCCAGCTATATTAGTATTAGATGAGCCCACGGCAGGTCTAGATCCCTTGGGGAGAAAAGAGTTGATGAATTTGTTCGAAAAACTCCACCAGTCAGGGATGACTATTGTTTTGGTAACGCATTTGATGGATGATGTTGCTGAATATGCTAATCAAGTATATGTGATGGAAAAGGGACGTTTAGTTAAGTTTGGTAGACCGAGTGATGTCTTTCAAGATGTTGTCTTTATGGAAGAAGTGCAGTTGGGAGTACCTAAGATTACAGCATTTTGTAAACGGTTGGCTGATAGAGGCGTTTCATTTAAACGATTACCGATTAAGATAGAGGAGTTCAAGGAGTCGCTAAATGGATAGTATGATTTTGGGGCGTTATATCCCAGGGGATTCGATTGTTCACCGGTTGGATCCACGTAGTAAATTACTTGCTATGATGCTACTGATTTTGATCGTTTTTTGGGCTAATAATCCCTTGACGAATTTGATTCTTTTTATAGCGACAGGGATATTTATTGCCTTGTCAGGAGTATCTCTTTCATTTTTTGTTCAGGGCTTGAAATCTATGTTTTTCTTGATTGCCTTCACAACTATTTTTCAACTGTTTTTCATTTCTAGTGGGAATGTTTTATTTGAGTTTTCGTTTGTGAGAATCACGGATTATGCTTTGCAACAAGCTGGAATTATTTTTTGTCGCTTTGTATTGATTATTTTCTTTTCAACTTTGTTAACCTTAACGACCATGCCCTTAAGTTTGGCATCAGCTGTCGAAGCTTTGTTAGCGCCTTTAAAGCGTGTGAAAGTTCCAGTTCATGAAATTGGATTGATGCTGTCCATGAGTCTACGTTTTGTCCCAACATTGATGGATGATACGACGCGGATTATGAATGCACAGAAAGCGCGTGGAGTGGATTTTGGAGAAGGAAGTATTGTTCAAAAGGTGAAGGCTATGATTCCCATTTTGATTCCTCTTTTTGCGACAAGTTTAAAACGTGCGGATTCCTTGGCTATCGCTATGGAAGCGCGTGGTTATCAGGGTGGGAAAGGCAGAAGTCAATACCGACAATTGAAATGGACTCGAAAAGATACGCTAGCAATCCTTGTTATTCTCGTACTTGGTTGTTGCTTATTTTTCTTAAAATCTTAGTAGCTTTCAGGAATTCATAAAAAATTACTGTAACAGTTTTTGATATAAAGGTAGGGATATGAACCGTTTTAAAAAATCAAAATATGTCATTATTGTTTTTGTCATTGTTCTGCTTGTGTCAGCTCTCTTAGCGACGACTTATTCAAGTACAATTGTGACAAAATTAGGAGATGGAATCTCATTGGTTGATAGAGTTGTTCAAAAACCTTTTCAGTGGTTTGATTCTGTCAAATCAGATTTGGCTCATTTGACACGAACTTATAATGAAAATGAAAGTTTGAAGAAACAGATTTATCAATTAGAAGTTAAATCAAATGAGGCGGAAAGTTTAAAGACCGAAAATGAACAACTGCGCCAATTGCTTGATATGAAGTCCAAGTTGCAAGCCACAAAGACTTTGGCAGCAGATGTTATTATGCGTTCTCCGGTATCTTGGAAGCAGGAGTTGACCTTAGATGCAGGCAAATCAAAAGGGGCTTCTGAGAATATGTTAGCCATTGCAAATGGTGGTTTGATTGGGAGTGTCTCAAAAGTAGAGGAGAATTCTACCATGGTCAACCTTCTGACAAATACGGAAAATGCTGATAAGATTTCTGTTAAAATTCAACATGGTTCTACTACAATTTATGGGATTATTGTTGGCTATGACAAGGAAAATGAAGTTCTCAAAATTAGTCAATTAAATAGTAGTGGCGATATTAGTGCAGGAGATAAGGTGACCACTGGTGGATTAGGAAACTTTAATGTTGCTGATATTCCTGTTGGTGAAGTGGTTGCTACAACGCATAGTACGGACTATTTGACACGAGAAGTAGCTGTTAAATTGAGTGCAGATACTCATAATGTGAATGTGATAGAATTAGTGGGGAATTCATAATGAGACAGCTGAAGCGGGTTGGAGTGTTTTTATTGCTTCCTTTCTTTGTTCTAATTGATGCCCATATTAGCCAGCTTTTTGGCTCATTATTTCCCCACGTGCAGTTGGCCAGTCATTTTCTATTTTTGTTTCTCTTATTTGAGACGATTGAAGTATCAGAGTATCTCTATTTAGCTTATTGTTTTGTAGTGGGTTTGGTTTATGACATTTACTTTTTCCACTTGATAGGGATTGCGACTCTGTTATTTGTCTTGTTGGGGGCATTTCTCCATAAATTTAATAGTGTTATTTTATTGAATCGTTGGACGAGAATGCTGGCAATTATTGTCATGACTTTTCTATTTGAGATGGGAGCTTATATACTTGCAATAGTGGTAGGTTTAACTGTAGATAGTATGTCTTTGTTTATAGTCTATAGTTTAGTACCATCAATGATTTTGAACCTTATATGGACGATTACTTTTCAGTTTATTTTTGAAAAATTTTACCTATAAGAAAGAAATAAAAATGTAACAAAGGCGTAATATTCATTAGGCCTTTTTTTGGTATACTAGTAATGTCTTTAAAAGAAGGAGTATCTACGAAATATGAAGAAAAAAATCTTAGCGTCACTTTTACTAAGTACAGTAATGGTTTCTCAAGCAGCTGTTTTAACAACTGCGCATGCAGAAACTACTGATGACAAAATTGCTGCTCAAGATAATAAAATTAGCAACTTAACAGCACAACAACAAGAAGCCCAAAAACAAGTTGATCAAGTTCAGGAGCAAGTATCTGCTATTCAAACAGAGCAATCAAACTTGCAATCTGAAAATGATAGACTACAAGAAGAATCTAAAAAGCTTGAGGGTGAAATTACAGAACTTTCTAAGAATATTGTATCTCGCAATGATTCATTACAAAAACAAGCTCGTAGTGCTCAAACAAATGGAGCTGCAACAAATTACATTAATACAATTGTAAACTCAAAATCAATTACAGAAGCTATTTCACGTGTTGCTGCAATGAGTGAAATCGTATCTGCAAACAACAAAATGTTGGAACAACAAAAAGCAGATAAAAAAGCTATTTCTGAAAAACAAGTAGCAAACAATGATGCAATTAATACAGTTATTGCAAATCAGCAAAAATTAGCTGATGATGCTCAATCATTAACTACAAAACAAGCTGAGTTGAAAGCTGCAGAATTGAATCTTGCTGCTGAAAAGGCTACTGCAGAGGATGAAAAAGCAAGTTTACTTGAGAAAAAAGCTGCAGCAGAAGCAGAAGCTAAAGCAGCTGCAGAAGCAGAGGCAGCTTATAAAGCTAAACAAGCAAGTCAACAACAAAAAGTCGTTGCTTCTGGAAATACAACTTTTACAGCAGAAGTTCAAGCAGTATCAACTACTTCTTCGTCATCTAGTTCGTCTGAATCATCTTCAAGTAGTGCTTCAGCGGAATCAACAAGCTATACTCCTGCACCAGTGAAACAACATCCGACATACAGTACAAATGCATCAAGCTATCCTGTAGGTCAATGCACATGGGGAGTAAAAACTTTAGCACCATGGGCTGGTGATTACTGGGGGAATGGCGGTCAATGGGCTGCAAGTGCAGCAGCTGCAGGTTTCCGTACAGGTTCTACACCACAAGTTGGCGCGATTGCATGTTGGGATGATGGAGGATACGGTCACGTAGCAGTTGTTACAGCAGTTGAATCATCAACTCGTATTCAAGTTTCTGAGTGTAACTATGATGGAAGTGGAACTCAACCAATCGGAAATTATCGTGGATGGTTTAATCCGACAGCATCAAGAGGTACTGTAAGATACATTTATCCAAACTAATATACTGATTATTACTATACAAAGGGTGAGATCTTATTAATCTCACCCTTTGTATAGTGCTGGAAAAATTAATTTCATTATATAATTACTTGAACTTATTTTCTATTTTTATAATTATTTAATTAAAGTAAAATGAAACGTAGAAATTTAGTACGAGTGTAGCATATTAATAAAAAATGGTTTCTAAGGGAGTCGGTGTTGAAGTTATGTTTAGGTATAAAATAAATGTTGATGTTAAAGAGTGGGATTTATTTTTAGAAAATCATCCTCAAGGAAATTTATTGCAGAGTAGTGATTGGTCCAAGATAAAGGATACTTGGGGGAACGAGAGAGTTGGCTTTTATAAAGATAATCAATTAGTTGGAGTAGCAAATATCTTAATTCAGCCGCTACCATTAGGATTCTCTATGTTTTATATTCCACGAGGTCCAGTAATTGACTATGAAGATAAAGAACTTCTGAAATTTGTTCTTTTAACGTTGAAAAAACTTGCTAAAAAAAGCCATGCAATAATGGTTAAATTTGACCCAAGTTTATTTATCAGTAGAGGTCTTATTGACCAAGAAACTGTCCAAAATTCTATGACTTTAGCAATTGTCGAAGAACTGAAAAAAAATAAAGTTTATTGGACAGGCTTAACAAAGGATATGGCAGAAAATATACAACCACGTTTTCAAGCTAATATTCATAAAGAAAATTTCTCACTGGATCAACTTTCTAAGTCTACTAGACAGGCCATCCGAACTGCAAGAAATAAAGGATTAGAAGTAAAATTTGGTGGACTTGATTTATTAGATGACTTTTCATTTTTAATGAAGAAAACAGAGTCTCGCAAGAATATCAGTTTACGAGGCAAAGATTATTATCAGAAGTTACTGGATACTTATCCTGATCACTCCTTTATCACACTGAGCTTTTTAGATCTACCTAATAGACTGAAAGAAGTTGAGCAACAATTCGAAAAGAATCTAAAAACAGAGCAGAAGTTTACAGATAAAACGAAAGAAGGTAAAATAAAAGAGAATCAGCAAGAGAGAGAACGATTAAAGGAAGAAATTTCTTTTCTTAAGAACCATATTGACAGAGGGGATAGTATTGTCCCATTGTCTGGTACTTTAACCATCGAATTTGGGAAAACTTCTGAGAACTTATATGCTGGAATGAATGAAGAATTTAGACACTATCAACCTGCTATTCCTACATGGTTTGAGACAGCACAACATTCTTTTGAACGAGGGGCTGAGACTCATAATATGGGTGGAATTGAAAACAATTTAGAGGGTGGGTTAATTAACTTTAAATCTAAGTTTAATCCTACTATTGAGGAATTTGCTGGTGAGTTTAATTATCCAACTAGTTCATTATATTTTTTGTTTAATCTAGTTTATAAAATTCGTAAGAAACTTCGAAGTAGATAAGATAAACTAATGATTTTGCCACTATATTAAATTTAAAAAAATTTAGCTATTAGAGCATCCCAGCAGTATATGTTGGGATGCTTTAAATTTAGAGTTTTTATTAGTAATTTAATGCTAACTTCCCAAAGTAACTTCCACTTTGGCCTTCCAAGTGGAAGTTACTTT
Source organism: Streptococcus mitis (assembly GCF_946188585.1). Taxonomy (GTDB): domain Bacteria; phylum Bacillota; class Bacilli; order Lactobacillales; family Streptococcaceae; genus Streptococcus; species Streptococcus mitis_DG. The sequence goes on along the minus strand of NZ_CAMHVI010000002.1, from coordinate 413,995 downwards.
GGGAAGTTAGCAGAAATTATCTAATTTAAAAATCTACTAAAATAGCTTGAAAATATTGAAAAAGTATGGTAGAATGAAACTTGTCGTGTGGACGATAATACTCATTCTTGATGAATTGTGAAACAGTTGCCCTTGGGTCGTTTTGCGAGTTGAAGTCAAGAAGAGGAAAAAAAACAAAAAGGAGAAATACTCATGGCAGTAATTTCAATGAAACAACTTCTTGAGGCTGGTGTACACTTTGGTCACCAAACTCGTCGCTGGAACCCTAAGATGGCTAAGTACATCTTTACAGAGCGTAACGGAATCCACGTTATCGACTTGCAACAAACTGTAAAATACGCTGACCAAGCATACGACTTCATGCGTGATGCAGCAGCTAACGATGCAGTTGTATTGTTTGTTGGTACTAAGAAACAAGCAGCTGATGCAGTTGCTGAAGAAGCAGTACGTTCAGGTCAATACTTCATCAACCACCGTTGGTTGGGTGGAACTCTTACAAACTGGGGAACAATCCAAAAACGTATCGCTCGTTTGAAAGAAATCAAACGTATGGAAGAAGATGGAACTTTCGAAGTTCTTCCTAAGAAAGAAGTTGCACTTCTTAATAAACAACGTGCACGTCTTGAAAAATTCTTGGGTGGTATCGAAGATATGCCTCGTATCCCAGATGTGATGTACGTAGTTGACCCACATAAAGAGCAAATCGCTGTTAAAGAAGCTAAAAAATTGGGAATCCCAGTTGTAGCGATGGTTGACACAAATACTGATCCAGATGATATCGATGTAATCATCCCAGCTAACGATGACGCTATCCGCGCTGTTAAATTGATTACAGCTAAATTGGCTGACGCTATAATCGAAGGACGTCAAGGTGAAGATGCAGTAGCAGTTGAAGCAGAGTTTGCAACTTCAGAAGCTCAAGCAGATTCAATCGAAGAAATCGTTGAAGTTGTAGAAGGCGACAACGCTTAATTTATATAAATAGTATTACCTAGGAGGGCGGGGCTTAGCCCGGCTCTCCTATTTTTAAAAAATATAGGAGAATCAAAATGGCAGAAATTACAGCTAAACTTGTAAAAGAGTTGCGTGAAAAATCTGGTGCCGGTGTTATGGACGCTAAAAAAGCGCTTGTAGAAACAGACGGTGACATCGAAAAAGCGATTGAATTGCTTCGTGAAAAAGGTATGGCTAAGGCAGCTAAGAAAGCTGACCGTGTTGCTGCAGAAGGTTTGACTGGTGTTTATGTTAACGGTAATGTTGCAGCAGTTATTGAAGTAAACGCTGAAACTGACTTCGTTGCGAAAAACGCTCAATTCGTTGAATTGGTAAACACTACAGCTAAAGTTATTGCTGAAGGAAAACCTGCTAATAATGAAGAAGCACTTGCTTTGACAATGCCTTCAGGTGAAACTCTTGAAGCTGCATACGTATCTGCAACAGCAACTATCGGAGAAAAAATCTCATTCCGTCGCTTTGCATTGATTGAAAAAACAGATGCACAACACTTTGGTGCTTACCAACATAATGGTGGACGTATCGGTGTTATTTCAGTTGTTGAAGGTGGAGACGAAGCACTTGCTAAACAATTGTCAATGCACATCGCAGCGATGAAACCAACAGTTCTTTCTTACAAAGAATTGGATGAGCAATTCGTTAAAGATGAGTTGGCACAATTGAACCACGTTATCGACCAAGACAACGAAAGTCGTGCAATGGTTAACAAACCAGCTCTTCCACACTTGAAGTATGGATCAAAAGCTCAATTGACTGATGAAGTGATTGCCCAAGCTGAAGCTGACATCAAAGCTGAATTGGCTGCAGAAGGCAAACCAGAAAAAATCTGGGACAAAATCATCCCAGGTAAAATGGACCGCTTCATGCTTGACAACACTAAAGTTGACCAAGCTTACACACTTCTTGCACAAGTATACATCATGGATGACAGCAAGACAGTTGAAGCATATCTTGAATCAGTTAACGCTTCAGTAGTTGAGTTCGCTCGCTTTGAAGTTGGTGAAGGTATCGAAAAAGCTGCAAACGACTTCGAAGCTGAAGTTGCAGCTACAATGGCAGCAGCCTTGAATAACTAATAATAAAAAGGAAGGAAGCTAAATTGCTTCCTTTTTTCTATGCAGTCAATCTTTATAGGGAGATGTTCCTACTTTTAAGGTATAAATAAAAAGCCCTATAATAAGGGCCAAGTGTATTTAGGAGACTACACTTCAAATTCATAGAGTGCTGTAGAGAGATAACGTTCACCGTTATCTGGTGCTAGAGCAAGGACTTTCTTACCTGTACCTAATTTCTTGGCAACTTCAATTGCTCCGTAGATAGCTGCAGCTGAAGAAATCCCTACAAGGAATCCTTCTTTTCCACCAATTTCACGGCCGAGTGCGAGAGCATCGTCTGATGTTACACGAACGATACCATCATAGGCTTTAGTATCAAGTGTATCAGGAATAAATCCAGCTGAGATACCTTGAATTTTGTGAGGACCAGGTTTTTCACCAGATAGAATAGCAGATTCATCTGCTTCTACTGCAAAAACTTGAATGCTTGAATTTGCTGTTTTAAGTGCATGAGAAACACCAGAAATTGTTCCACCAGTACCCACTCCAGCAACAAAGGCATCTAGTCCATCTTTACCGAAAGCAGCTAGTATTTCAGCTCCTGTTGTTCTTTCGTGTACTTCTGGATTAGCTGGATTGTCAAATTGAAGAGGAAGGAAACCATCACGTTCAGCAGCGATTTCTTGAGCCTTAGCAATAGCACCTTTCATTCCCTCGCTGCCAGGAGTTAGGACGAGTTCAGCGCCATAAGCTTGGATAATCTTACGTCGTTCTACACTCATAGTTTCAGGCATAACGATGACGACTTTATACCCTTTAGCAGCACCTACCCATGAAAGTCCAATACCAGTGTTTCCACTTGTTGCTTCAACAATAGTAGAACCAGGTTTCAGAATACCGTCTTGTTCAGCTTTTTCAATCATGCTAAGAGCAATACGATCTTTTACAGAAGAACCAGGGTTGAATGCTTCAAGCTTTACATAGACGTCCGCAGCCCCTTCTGGCACGATGTTGTTGAGTTTAACAATCGGAGTTTGACCGATTAATTCAGTAATATTGTTATAAATAGACATATGAATACCTCTTTGTATAAGATATTTCTAGTATAACTCTAACTATACCATTTGTAAAATATAGAAATCCTATCGAAGTGATAGGATTTTTTTATATCACAGGTCTAAGCCATTAATTTTCAAACGATTGTGATAAGCTAATTCTAATAAATAGGTGTAAAGTGGAACGATATCCGTTTTCTTAGGGAATTCAAATTTATGAGCACTAAAATGCTCATTATGTGCTTTTAGAAAAACATTTTCTAAATAAGTAATAGTAATTTCACTATCATCTATACCTGCTCCAGCAGTTTCCATTTCAACGTTAACAATGTTCATCAAAAAGATTGATTTAATAGACATCTTACGACCGGTAGCGCCTTGTTTATCTGTAAAGATGATACGGATATTTGTAAATATAATTGAGTCACGAATCAGTTTATATCCACTTTGAATTTCTTCATTTTCTAGTAGATATTGTCCATATTCTTTGATAAGAGTTTCTTTGTTTTGCTCGCTAAGGTTACCAGCGAGTCCTTGAATAAATTTTCCAAATGCCATATTTTTCTCCTTTATTTACACTAAGTTTACAGGAACTCCAACTTCACGTAAACCTTGATTAGTTAAAGTAACTTTTCCATTAAAAAATTCTACCAGTGCAGCTTTAATATTTTCTTTTTCTTCTTTATCAACATAAATCACCGTATCGACTTGATCTGTAAAATTTGTATCTAGCTCCATGAGATTATGTTCTTTAAGGAAGTTACTGTACTCTTGGTACTGAGCGTAGGACATTTGAATAGAAATTCCAGCTTGTTCCTTTATTTCAACAATGCCAATTTCTTTGACAGCTAAGGCAACACTGCCAGCGTAAGCACGAATCAGTCCTCCAGCGCCTAATTTAATACCACCAAAGTAACGTGTCACGACCACACAGACATTGGTGAGATTGTGATTTTCTAGTACTCCAAGCATAGGAACGCCAGCAGTCCCACTGGGCTCACCATCATCACTTGTACGTTTGATTTCACTATGTTCCCCAATAATGAAGGCAGAGCAGTTATGCGTAGCTTTGTAGTGTTCTTTTTTGATGGCAGTAATGAAGTCACGAGCCTCTTCTTCGCTATAAACACGCTTGGCATGACAGATAAAGCGGGATTTTTTGATTTCTTCTTGGACTTGTCCGTCCTCTTTAATTGTTCTAAATTCCATGATTTAATTGTACTAAAAAATCATCTAAAGCGCTAGGTTTTTACGAATAAAGAAGTATGAAAGTAAATCCAAATTATCTCGGTCGTTTGTTTACTGAGAATGAATTAACTAAAGAGGAACGCCAGTTGGCGGAGAAATTTCCAGCAATGAGAAAGGAGAAGGGGAAAGTTTTCTGTCAACGTTGTAATAGTACTATTCTAGATGAATGGTATTTGCCTATCGGTGCTTACTATTGTCGGGAATGCTTAATTATGAAGAGAGTTAGGAGTGATCAATCTTTATACTATTTCCCACAGGAGGATTTTCCGAAGCAAGATGTTCTTAAATGGCGTGGTCAATTAACCCCTTTTCAAGAGAAGGTATCACAGGGACTGCTTCAAGCGGTAGAAAAGGAAGAGCCAACCTTGGTTCACGCTGTAACAGGAGCTGGAAAGACAGAAATGATTTATCAAGTTGTGGCTAAAGTGATTGATGAAGGTGGTGCAGTTTGTTTGGCCAGTCCTAGAATTGATGTGTGTTTGGAGCTGTACAAGCGATTGCAAGATGATTTTGCTTGCGAGATATCTTTACTACACGGAGAATCAGAGCCGTATTTTCGAACACCACTAGTTGTTGCGACGACCCATCAGTTATTGAAGTTTTATCAAGCTTTTGATTTGCTGATAGTGGATGAAGTAGATGCCTTTCCTTATGTTGACAATCCCACGCTTTACCATGCTGTCAAGAATAGTGTAAAGAAGAATGGCTTGAGAATCTTTTTAACAGCAACTTCTACCGATGAGTTAGATAGGAAGGTTCGCATCGGAGAATTAAAACGATTGAGTTTGCCTAGACGGTTTCATGGAAATCCTTTGATTATTCCTAAACCTGTCTGGTTATCCGATTTTAATCGCTATTTGGATAAGAATCGTTTGTCACCAAAGCTAAAGACTTATATTGAGAAACAGAGAAAGACAGGCTATCCCTTACTCATTTTTGCTTCAGAAATTAAGAAAGGGGAGCAATTAAAAGAAGTCTTACAGAAGGAATTTTCGCATGAGAAAATTGGTTTTGTGTCTTCAGTTACGGAAGATCGATTAGAGCAGGTGCAAGCTTTTCGAGATGGAGAACTGACAATACTTATCAGTACGACAATCTTGGAGCGTGGAGTTACCTTCCCTTGTGTGGATGTTTTTGTAGTAGAAGCCAACCATCGCCTTTTTACCAAGTCTAGCTTGATTCAGATTGGTGGACGAGTTGGGCGAAGCATGGATAGACCGACAGGAGATTTGCTTTTCTTCCATGACGGGTTAAATGCTTCAATCAAAAAGGCAATTAAGGAAATTCAACAGATGAACAAGGAGGCGGGTCTATGAAGTGTTTATTATGTGGGCAGACTATGAAGGCTGTTTTAACTTTTAGTAGTCTCTTACTTCTGAAGAATGATGACTCCTGTCTTTGTTTAGATTGTGAATCTACTTTTGATAGAATTGGTGAAGAGTGCTGTTCAAGCTGTATGAAAACAGAGGTGTCAACTAAGTGTCAAGATTGTCAATTTTGGTGTAAAGAAGGAATTGAAGTCAGTCATAGAGCGATTTTTACTTACAATCAAGCTATGAAGGATTTTTTCAGTCGGTATAAGTTTGATGGAGACTTCCTTTTAAGAAAAGTTTTTGATTCAGTTTTAAGTGAGGAGTTAAAAAAGTACAAAGAGTATCAATTTGTTGTAATTCCCCTAAGTCCTGAAAGATTGCTCGAGAGGGGATTTAACCAGGTTGAAGGTTTAGTTGAAGCAGCAGGGTTCTCTTTTCAAGACTTACTAGAGAAGAGAGAAGAGCGGGCTAGCTCTTCCAAAAATCGTTCAGAACGCTTGGCAACAGAATTTCCCTTCTTTGTCAAAAGTGGAGTCACTATTCCTAAAAAAATCCTACTTATAGATGATATCTATACTACTGGAACAACTATAAATCGTATGAAGAAACTGTTGGAAGAAGCTGGTGCTGAGGATGTAAAAACATTTTCCCTTGTAAGATGAGGAAAAAATTTGCAAAAATAAAATGAAAGCGTTATAATGAAATCAGAAAAACAAAAATGTTTAGAAAGAAGGTACTCATATGATTAAATATAGTATCCGTGGTGAAAACCTAGAAGTAACAGAAGCAATTCGTGATTATGTAGTTTCTAAACTCGAAAAGATCGAAAAGTATTTTCAAGCTGAACAAGAGTTGGATGCTCGAGTTAACTTGAAGGTGTATCGTGAAAAAACTGCTAAAGTGGAGGTGACGATTCCACTTGGTTCAATTACTCTTCGTGCAGAAGATGTGTCTCAAGATATGTATGGTTCAATTGACCTTGTAACCGATAAAATTGAACGTCAGATTCGTAAAAATAAAACAAAAATCGAGCGTAAAAATAAAAATAAGGTAGCAACTAGTCAATTATTTACAGATGCTTTGGTGGAAGATCCAAATGTTGTCCAGTCTAGAGTTGTTCGTTCAAAACAAATTGATTTAAAACCAATGGATTTGGAAGAAGCTATTCTACAGATGGATTTGTTGGGACATGATTTCTTTATCTATGTGGATGTTGAAGATCAGACAACCAATGTGATTTATCGTCGTGAAGATGGCGAGATTGGCTTGTTAGAAGTTAAAGAATCTTAATTTCAATATGTGTAAAGGAAGGTTTACTAAATTGTAAACCTCCTTTTTCTTATAATTGATAGAATTACTGATTACACTTTTAAAAAGTCGCTTTTTGATGGTTATTATGGTATAATGGGTGCCAAGAGGTTTGGAATGAAAAAATTTTATGTAGGTCCTATTTTCCCCTTAATATTAGGAATAGTGGCGTTCGGAGTGCTATCTGTGCAACTTGTTTTTGTAACGAATACACTGGTAACGCTATTTCTTTTGCTACTTATTTTGGGTTCATATATTTTACTATTCATCCATCAGAGAGACTACTACTCAAAGAGTGAAGTAGAACAAATCCAGTATGTAAACCACCAAGCTGAAGATAGTTTGACAACTTTGTTAGAACAGATGCCTGTCGGAGTTATTAAACTAGACTTATCGTCAGGTGAAGTTGAATGGTTCAATCCTTACGCTGAATTGATTTTGACTAATGAAGTGGGGGAGATTGATGTTGCATTAATTCAAACAATTATAAAGGCGTCTGTGGGGAATCCAGGTTCTTATGCCACCTTGGGTGAGACTCGCTATTCGGTTCATATGGACAAGGTATCTGGTGTTCTTTACTTCTTTGATGTGTCTGGAGAATACGAAGCGACTGTTGAGTTAGTGACGAGTCGTCCGGTTATTGGAATTGTTTCCGTTGATAACTATGACGATTTAGAAGATGCGACATCGGAGTCTGACATTAGTCATATTAACAGTTTTGTAGCCAATTTTGTTTCAGAATTTGCTGGGAAGCATGCCATGTTCTCCCGTCGAGTAAGCATGGACCGTTTTTATCTATTTACGGACTACACAGTACTTGAAGGATTGATGAATGATAAATTTTCTGTTATTGATGCTTTTAGAGAAGAGTCCAAACAGAGACAGTTGCCATTGACCCTAAGTATGGGATTTTCTTATGGTGATGGAAATCATGATGAGATAGGGAAAGTTGCTCTGCTCAACTTGAACTTGGCTGAAGTGCGTGGTGGCGACCAAGTTGTTGTCAAGGAAAACGACGAAACGAAAAATCCAGTTTATTTTGGTGGTGGCTCTGCTGCCTCAATCAAACGTACACGGACCCGTACGCGTGCTATGATGACGGCTATTTCAGATAAGATTCGTAGTGTGGATCAGGTTTTTGTAGTTGGTCACAAAAATCTAGATATGGATGCTCTTGGCTCTGCTGTAGGTATGCAGTTGTTTGCCAGCAATGTGACTGAAAATAGTTATGCCCTTTATGATGAAAATCAAATGTCGCCGGATATTGAACGAGCTGTTTCATTCTTAGAAAAAGAAGGAGTTACAAAGTTGTTGTCTGTTAAGGACGCAATGGGGATGGTGACCAATCGTTCTTTGTTGATTCTTGTAGACCATTCAAAGACTGCCTTAACTTTATCAAAAGATTTTTATGATTTATTTACCCAAACCATTGTCATCGACCACCACAGACGGGATCAGGATTTTCCAGATAATGCGGTTATTACTTATATCGAAAGTGGTGCAAGTAGTGCCAGTGAGTTGGTAACGGAATTGATTCAGTTCCAGAATTCTAAGAAAAATCGTTTGAGTCGTATGCAAGCAAGTGTTTTAATGGCTGGTATGATGTTGGATACTAAAAATTTCACCTCACGAGTGACTAGTCGGACATTTGATGTTGCTAGCTATCTCAGAACGAGAGGAAGTGATAGTATTGCTATCCAAGAAATTGCTGCGACAGATTTTGAAGAATATCGTGAGGTCAATGAACTGATTTTACAGGGGCGTAAATTAGGTTCAGATGTACTAATAGCAGAGGCTAAGGACTCGAAATGTTATGATACAGTTGTTATTAGTAAGGCAGCAGATGCCATGTTAGCTATGTCAGGTATTGAAGCGAGTTTTGTTCTTGCGAAGAATACACAAGGATTTATCTCTATCTCAGCTCGCAGTCGTAGTAAGCTGAATGTACAACGGATTATGGAAGAGCTGGGAGGTGGAGGCCACTTTAATTTGGCAGCAGCTCAAATTAAGGATTCAACCTTGTCAGAAGCAGGTGAAAAACTGACAGAAATTGTATTAAATGAAATAAAGGAAAAGGAGAAAGAAGAATGAAAGTAATCTTTTTAGCAGATGTCAAAGGAAAAGGTAAAAAAGGCGAAATTAAGGAAGTACCAACAGGGTATGCGCAAAACTTTCTTATCAAAAAGAGTCTAGCCAAAGAAGCGACTGCTCAAGCTGTAGGTGAACTTCGTGGTAAACAAAAATCGGAAGAAAAAGCTCATGCTGAGATGATTGCAGAAGCAAAAGCAATTAAAGCTCAACTAGAAGCAGAGGAAACTATTGTAGAATTTGTTGAAAAAGTTGGTCCAGATGGTCGTACCTTTGGTTCCATTACCAATAAGAAAATTGCAGAAGAATTGCAAAAGCAATTTGGAATTAAGATTGATAAACGTCATATCCAAGTACAAGCTCCGATTCGAGCAGTTGGTTTGATTGATGTACCAGTGAAAATCTATCAAGATATTACAAGTGTAATCAATCTTCGTGTGAAAGAAGGGTAAATTTACACTTTCTTGACAAGATTGTAAAAGGAAGGGAAGTCTGATGGCAGAAGTAGAAGAGTTACGAGTACAACCTCAAGATATCTTAGCTGAGCAATCCGTTTTAGGGGCTATCTTTATTGACGAGAGTAAGCTTGTTTTTGTGCGAGAATATATTGAGTCTCGGGACTTTTTTAAGTATGCCCATCGTTTGATTTTCCAAGCTATGGTCGATTTATCCGATCGTGGCGATGCTATAGATGCAACAACGGTTCGCACCATTCTTGATAATCAAGGTGATTTACAGAATATTGGTGGCCTGTCTTACTTGGTTGAGATTGTCAATTCTGTGCCAACTTCTGCTAATGCGGAGTATTATGCTAAGATTGTTGCAGAGAAGGCCATGCTACGTCGATTAATCTCCAAGTTGACAGAGTCTGTCAATCAAGCTTACGAGGCTTCGCAACCAGCTGATGAAATCATTGCTCAGGCAGAAAAAGGCCTGATTGATGTCAGCGAAAATGCTAATCGAAGTGGATTTAAGAACATTCGAGATGTGTTGAATATCAACTTTGGAAATCTGGAAGCTCGCTCGCAACAAACGACCGATATTACAGGGATTGCGACAGGTTATCGTGATTTGGATCATATGACGACTGGTCTTCATGAGGAGGAGTTGATTATCTTAGCAGCTCGTCCGGCGGTTGGTAAGACAGCCTTTGCCTTGAATATTGCTCAAAATATTGGGACTAAGTTGGACAAAACAGTTGCTATTTTTTCACTCGAAATGGGTGCGGAAAGTCTAGTGGACCGTATGTTGGCGGCAGAAGGTTTGGTGGAATCGCATTCTATCCGTACGGGTCAATTGACTGATGAGGAGTGGCAAAAATATACCATTGCTCAAGGGAATCTAGCTAACGCCAGTATCTATATCGATGATACGCCAGGGATTCGGATTACAGAGATTCGTTCTCGTTCTCGTAAATTGGCTCAAGAAACTGGAAATCTTGGTTTGATTTTAATAGACTATTTGCAGCTTATCACGGGAACTGGTAGAGAAAATCGTCAACAAGAGGTTTCAGAAATTTCACGTCAGTTGAAAATTTTAGCTAAGGAACTGAAGGTTCCAGTAATCGCTCTAAGTCAGCTTTCTCGTGGTGTAGAACAACGTCAGGATAAGAGACCGGTCTTGTCTGATATTCGTGAATCTGGGTCTATTGAGCAGGACGCTGATATCGTAGCCTTTCTTTATCGCGACGACTACTATGAGCGTGGTGGTGAAGAAGAGGAAGGCATACCGAATAATAAGGTAGAAGTTATTATCGAGAAAAACCGTAGTGGAGCTCGTGGAACGGTGGAATTAATTTTCCAAAAAGAATACAATAAATTTTCAAGTATCTCAAAGAGGGAGGCATAAGATGTCAGATGCATTTACAGATGTAGCCAAGATGAAAAAAATCAAAGAAGAAATCAAGGCACATGAGGGGCAAGTCGTAGAAATGACCTTGGAGAATGGTCGTAAGCGCCAAAAAAATAGATTGGGTAAGCTGATTGAGGTTTATCCATCCCTATTTATCGTTGAATTTGGAAACGTTGAAGGAGATAAACAAGCTAATGTTTATGTTGAATCCTTTACTTACTCAGATATCCTTACAGAAAAGAATTTGATTCATTATCTTGACTAAAGTGAGAAATTTTCTCACTTTTTCTTTTTTCTCCGAATAGTTTAAGTGAAGGCAATCTTCGATTTATATTATTTTCAAGGAGGAAGAATGAAAATTTCACCATTTAAAGTAGCAGAGACAAGGTTTTCTATTAGAAAGTCAGTTAAAAAGGTTGTTCCTTTTTTAGTAGTAGGGCTGATGTTGTCGGCTGGAGAAAGTGTTCATGCAAACAGTTCTTATGCTCGTGGAGATGATTATCCTGCTTATTATAAAAATGGGAGTCAGAGTATTGATAAGTGGAGGATGTATTCTCGTCAGTGTACTTCATTTGCTGCTTTTCGCTTGAGTGGAGTAAATGGTTTTGAGCTTCCAGGAGCTTATGGTAATGCTGGTGAATGGGGTTATCGTGCTCGTCGTGAAGGTTATCGTGTCGATAATACACCAGCTATCGGATCTATTGCTTGGTCTACTGCAGGAGGTTATGGCCATGTTGCTTGGGTTTCAAATGTGATGGGAGATAATATAGAAATTGAGGAATATAACTATGATTATAAAGGTAATTATAATAAACGAATTGTAAAAGCAAACAAGATGACCGGTTTTATTCATTTTAAAGATTTATCAAGCAATTCTAAAGAAGTCCCAAGCAGTTCAAAAGATTCGACAAGCAATCATGTTGTGACCAGTCAATCGTCATCTTTGATGAGAGGAACTCATTATTTTAAGGTGGAGACTCCTATTAAAGATCAACCATTATTGAATGCAACTCCACTTGCATATTATTCTCCAGGTGAGAGTGTTCATTATGATCAGGTGATAGAAAAGGATGGTTACAAGTGGTTGAGTTATATTTCTTATAGCGGGAGTCGACGTTATATTCAGTTGGAGGGAGTGACTTCGTCACAAAATCAATCAGTAAATAAATCTAATCATGGTTCAAATAATGGATTGACTGTGGGTTGGAAGAAAATAAATGGTAGTTGGTATTATTTCAAATCAGATGGTTCTAAGGCGACGGGATGGCTGAAAGATGGTTCTACCTGGTATTATTTGAAATCATCTGGTGAAATGCAGACAGGCTGGTTACAGGAGAAAGGATTTTGGTATTATCTAGATGACTCAGGGGCAATGAAAACGGGCTGGTATCAAGTCTCTGGTAAGTGGTATTATTCTTACTCTTCAGGTGAGCTAGCTGTTAATACAATAGTAGACGGTTATACTGTAAATCATAATGGTGAGTGGATTAAAGAAAAATAAACTAAAAAACTTGATTCATTATCATTTTTAACTATATTCAAAAGTAATTAGCACTATTTTAAATATTTACTTGAAGCGTTCTTATATGTTTTTTTAAACAACTTAATATATTGTTTTTGTTAATCTATATTAAAAGTTATAATAGAGAGAAATATAATTCCACAAAGGGGCGTTTTAAAAATGGATAAAAAGAAAATGATTTTGACTAGCTTAGCTAGTGTTACGGTTTTAGGGGCGGTTTTTGCTGTGTCTCAACCGTCGGTTGTAAAAGCTGATGCACCTACAGCTACTAGCACATCCGGAGAAACTGGAGCCACACCTGTGGTTAAAACTCCAAAAACTGAAGTCGAAAAAGCTAAAGAAGATTTAACTGAAACAATTGAAAACTTGACGGATGATGCTGAGAAATTAAAAGCCGATGCTGAAAAGAAAGCTGAAATTGGTAAGGAAGCTATTCTAGATTCCGTTGAAAAAGGTTATTTATCTGCTAAAGATGTTCTGAAAGAATTAGAAAACGACTATAACACTAGAAACAAAGCTCCTAAAAAAGAAGCTTCTAAACCAATCGTTAAAAACTTACAGACAAAGCTGATGATTTAGCTGAAAAAATTGAAAAATTAACTAAAGAAGCTGATAAAGAAAAAGCTAAGGCAGTAGAAGAGAAAAATGCTGCCTTAGATAAACAAAAAGAAACCTTAGAAAAAGCTAAAGTTGCTCTTGAAACAGCTAAAACGAATAAAGCTGATCAAGATGTTATCGATAAATTACAAGATGCTGTAACTAAACTAGAAGGTTCTGTCGCTTCTGCTAAAGCTTCTGTTGATGAAGCTCAAGCTAAATTTGACGAAGTTAATGAATCATTACAAGATCGTAAGCAATCGATATACTAACTGACGATGACAACGCAACTTTAGGTTACATCGAAAAATTAAAAGAAGTTCCTAAGGATGAAGAACTGAAAGACTTCAGTGGTGGAGTAAGTGATGATGCAGCACCTACTGAACCTGCTAAGGAAGCAGATGAAGTACCAACTGCTCCTAACGCTACAGAATTTAATGGTGGTGTGAATCCTAGTGATTCTCCTTCTGGAGATAATGAATCTGATTTCAATGGTGGGGTAAATGATGCAACACCTCCTACTGTAGCCGATGCTCCAGAATATACAGGAGACGTTAATAGTGTAGAAGCAGCAATTAACGAAGTTACACAATATACTCTTACAACAGCAGGTACTAACAAGGATAATACTTATCAAGCCCCAGCTACAAAAGCAGAAGATAAGAAAGAACTTCCAAATACTGGTGGTAGAGATAATGTTGCAGTTGCATCATTAGGATTCCTTGGATTGTTCCTTGGTGCCCTTCCATTTGTGAAACGTAAGAACTAATTCATTTCGTAGTTTGAAAGAGAGGGAGTAACTTCCTTCTCTTTTTACTATTATCTTAGTTTCTCTCAGAGAACTCTTCCCAATGGTATTTTTTGGTGCTTTCCTTTATAATGGGTGTATGGATAAGAAAAAATTATTATTGATTGATGGGTCTTCTGTTGCCTTTCGGGCGTTTTTTGCGCTCTATCAGCAGTTAGACCGTTTTAAGAATGCTGCTGGTTTGCATACCAATGCGATTTATGGTTTTCAGTTGATGTTGAGCCATTTGTTGGAGCGGGTTGAGCCGAGTCATATCTTGGTGGCTTTTGATGCGGGGAAGACGACCTTCCGTACGGAGATGTATGCGGACTATAAGGGTGGTCGGGCTAAGACTCCTGATGAGTTTCGTGAGCAATTTCCCTTCATTCGTGAGTTGCTGGATCATATGGGGATTCGTCACTATGAGTTGGCTCAGTATGAGGCGGATGATATCATCGGGACATTGGATAAACTAGCTGAGCAGGATGGTTTTGATATTACCATTGTCAGTGGGGACAAGGATTTGATTCAGCTGACGGATGAGCATACAGTGGTTGAGATTTCCAAGAAAGGTGTGGCTGAGTTTGAGGCCTTTACGCCAGAATATCTTATGGAAAAGATGGGCATTACACCGACGCAGTTTATCGATCTCAAGGCGCTCATGGGTGATAAGTCGGATAATATCCCTGGGGTGACCAAAATCGGTGAAAAGACGGGTATCAAGCTCTTGCTGGAGCATGGCTCACTTGAGGGTATTTATGAAAATATCGATGGGATGAAGGCTTCTAAGATGAAGGAAAATCTCATCAATGATAAGGAACAGGCCTTTTTGTCAAAAACACTGGCGACCATTGATACAAAGGCACCGATTGAGATTGGTTTGGAGGAGTTGGTCTATAGCGGTCCAGATGTTGAAAACCTTGGGAAATTCTACGATGAGATGGGCTTCAAACAGCTCAAGCAGACTTTAAATGCATCGTCAGCGGATGTGGCTGAGAGTTTGGACTTTACTATTGTTGACCAAATCAGTCAAGACATGCTGAGTGAAGAGTCTATCTTCCATTTTGAGCTTTTTGGTGAGAATTACCATACGGATGATTTGGTTGGTTTTGCCTGGTCTTGTGGGGATAAGCTTTATGCTACAGACAAGCTTGAGCTTTTTCAGGAACCTATTTTCAAGGATTTCTTAGAAAAAACATCTTTGAAAATTTATGATTTTAAAAAAACCAAGGTTCTCTTGCGTCGTTTTGGTGTGGATTTGCAGGCGCCTGCTTTTGATAGCCGTTTGGCTAAATACCTCCTTTCGACTGTGGAGGACAATGAAATTGCGACCATTGCTAGTCTTTATGGCCAGACTTACCTGGTAGATGATGAGACTTTCTATGGTAAGGGTGTTAAGAAGGCCATTCCTGAACGCGAGAAATTCTTGGAACATTTGGCTCGTAAGATTGCTATTTTGGTCGAAACAGAGCCTGTTTTACTTGAAAAACTTAGCGAGAATGGGCAATTAGAGCTTCTTTATGATATAGAGCAACCTCTGGCTTTTGTCCTTGCCAAGATGGAAATCGCTGGGATTACGGTCAAGAAAGAGACCTTGCTTGAGATGCAGGCTGAAAATGAGCTTGTTATTGAAAAACTGACTCAAGAGATTTACGAGTTGGCTGGTGAGGAGTTTAATATCAACTCGCCTAAGCAGTTGGGCGTGCTTCTTTTTGAAAAGTTGGGTCTTCCTCTAGAATACACTAAGAAAACTAAAACGGGTTACTCAACAGCGGTGGATGTGTTGGAACGTCTGGCTCCTATTGCTCCGATTGTTAAGAAAATACTAGACTATCGTCAGATTGCTAAGATTCAATCGACTTATGTGATTGGCTTGCAGGACTGGATTTTGGTTGATGGCAAGATTCATACTCGCTATGTGCAGGATTTGACCCAGACTGGGCGTTTGTCTAGTGTGGATCCAAACTTGCAAAATATTCCTGTGCGTTTGGAGCAAGGCCGTCTCATTCGTAAGGCTTTTGTGCCTGAGTGGGAGGATAGTGTCCTTCTGAGCTCCGATTATTCACAGATTGAATTGCGAGTTTTGGCTCATATTTCTAAGGATGAGCATCTGATTAAGGCCTTTCAAGAGGGGGCAGATATTCATACT
Source organism: Streptococcus mitis (assembly GCF_946188585.1). Lineage (GTDB taxonomy): Bacteria > Bacillota > Bacilli > Lactobacillales > Streptococcaceae > Streptococcus > Streptococcus mitis_DG. Next base: position 398,008 of record NZ_CAMHVI010000002.1, on the reverse strand, counting down.
TCGACAGCCATGCGTGTCTTTGGCATTGAGCGTCCCGAGGATGTGACTGCAAATGACCGTCGTAATGCCAAGGCGGTTAACTTTGGAGTAGTTTATGGGATTTCAGACTTTGGCTTGTCTAATAATCTAGGCATCAGCCGTAAGGAGGCCAAAGCCTATATTGATACCTACTTTGAACGTTTCCCGGGTATTAAAAACTACATGGATGAGGTGGTGCGTGAAGCGCGTGATAAGGGATATGTAGAGACTCTCTTCAAACGTCGTCGTGAGTTGCCAGATATCAATTCGCGTAATTTCAACATTCGTGGTTTTGCGGAGCGGACAGCCATTAACTCCCCTATTCAGGGTTCGGCGGCAGATATTCTCAAGATTGCTATGATCCAGCTAGACAAAGCCTTAGTTGCAGGTGGTTATCAGACCAAGATGTTGTTACAAGTGCACGATGAAATCGTCCTTGAAGTGCCTAAATCGGAACTAGCAGAGATGAAAAAATTGGTCAAACAAACTATGGAAGAAGCCATTCAACTCAGTGTTCCCCTCATCGCAGATGAGAATGAAGGGGCAACCTGGTACGAGGCTAAATAAAAAAGTTATGTAGAGTTTGAAATACTTGTTTTCAAACTCTTTTTCATGTTTTTCTGTAAGCAGTTTCCTTGACATTTTTTTTGTTTTGCGCTATCATATGTCCATATAATATATGGGAGTCTGTGTACAGTCTGAGAGGAAGTGTTAAACTTCGACCGCACCTGATCTGGGTAATGCCAGCGTAGGGAACGATACTTAGTCTAATTCTGCACCTTTTCCATATATGGTAAAGGTTTTTCTTTTTATCAAAGGAAAACGAGAAGAGGAGGTTGTTATGAAAGCAAGCATTGCCTTGCAAATTTTACCCCTATCACAGGGGGTTGATCGGATAGCTGTTATTGATCAAGTCATTGCTTATCTGCAAGCTCAAGAAGTGACCATGGTGGTGACACCATTTGAAACGGTTTTGGAAGGGGAGTTTGATGAGCTCATGCGCATTCTCAAAGAAGCGCTAGCAGTGGCAGGGCAGGAGGCAGATAATGTCTTTGCCAATGTCAAAATAAATGTAGGAGAGATTTTAAGTATTGATGAGAAACTTGAAAAGTATACTGAGACGACACATTAGTCTATTGGGCTTTCTAGGAGTCTTGTCAATCTGGCAACTAGCAGGTTTGCTTAAACTTCTCCCCAAGTTTATCCTGCCGACACCTCTTGAAATTCTCCAGGCCTTTGTTCGTGATAGAGAATTTCTCTGGCACCATAGCTGGGCGACCTTGAGAGTGGCTTTGCTAGGTCTAATTTTGGGAGTCTTGATTGCCTGTCTCATGGCTGTGCTCATGGATAGTTTGACTTGGCTCAATGACTTGATTTACCCTATGATGGTGGTCGTTCAGACCATTCCGACCATTGCCATAGCTCCTATTCTGGTTTTGTGGCTCGGTTATGGGATTTTGCCCAAGATTGTCTTGATTATCTTGACGACAACTTTTCCTATTATCGTCAGTATTTTGGACGGCTTTAGGCATTGTGACAAGGATATGCTGACCTTGTTTAGTCTGATGCGGGCCAAACCTTGGCAAATCCTGTGGCATTTTAAAATTCCAGTCAGCCTGCCCTACTTTTATGCAGGTCTGAGGGTCAGTGTCTCCTACGCTTTTATCACAACAGTGGTATCTGAGTGGTTGGGAGGCTTTGAGGGTCTTGGTGTTTATATGATTCAGTCCAAGAAACTGTTTCAGTATGACACCATGTTCGCTATTATTATTCTGGTATCGATTATCAGTCTTCTCGGTATGAAGTTGGTCGATATTAGTGAAAAATATGTTATTAAATGGAAACGTTCGTAGAATAAGAAGGTTTCAAAAAAGAAAAGAGGAAATTAAAATGAAAAAAACATGGAAAGTGTTTTTAACTGTTTTAACAGCTCTTGTAGCTGTCGTACTTGTGGCCTGTGGTCAAGGAACTGCTTCTAAGGATAATAAGGAAACAGAACTTAAAAAGATTGACTTTATCCTAGACTGGACACCAAATACCAACCACACAGGACTTTATGTGGCTAAGGAAAAAGGTTATTTCAAAGAAGCTGGAGTGGATGTTGACTTGAAATTACCACCGGAAGAAAGTTCTTCTGATTTGGTTATTAACGGTAAGGCACCATTTGCAGTCTATTTCCAAGACTACATGGCTAAAAAATTGGAAAAAGGAGCAGGAATTACTGCCGTTGCAGCTATCGTTGAGCATAATACATCAGGAATTATCTCTCGTAAATCTGATAATGTAGCTAGTCCAAAAGACTTAGTTGGTAAGAAATACGGGACTTGGAATGACCCAACTGAACTTGCTATGTTGAAAACCTTGGTAGAATCACAAGGTGGGGACTTTGAGAAGGTTGAAAAAGTACCAAACAACGACTCAAACTCAATCACACCGATTGCCAATGGCGTCTTTGATACTGCTTGGATCTACTACGGTTGGGATGGTATCCTTGCCAAATCTCAAGGTGTAGATGCTAACTTTATGTACTTGAAAGACTACGTTAAAGAATTTGACTATTACTCACCAGTCATCATTGCTAACAACGACTACCTCAAAGACAACAAAGAAGAAGCACGTAAAGTCATCCAAGCTATCAAAAAAGGCTACCAATATGCTATGGAGCATCCAGAGGAAGCAGCTGATATCCTCATCAAGAATGCACCTGAACTTCAAGAAAAACGTGACTTTGTCATCGAATCTCAAAAATACTTATCAAAAGAATACGCAAGTGACAAGGAAAAATGGGGTCAATTTGATGCAGCTCGCTGGAATGCCTTCTACAAATGGGATAAAGAAAATGGAATCCTTAAAGAAGACTTGACAGACAAGGGCTTCACTAACGAATTTGTGAAATAATGACAGAAATTAGACTAGAACACGTAAGCTATGCCTATGGTCAGGAGAGGATTTTAGAGGATATCAATCTGAAAGTCACTTCGGGTGAAGTAGTCTCTATTTTAGGCCCAAGTGGTGTTGGAAAAACCACCCTCTTTAATCTAATCGCTGGGATTTTAGAAGTCCAGTCTGGGAGAATTGTCCTTGATGGCGAGGAGAATCCCAAGGGGCGCGTGAGTTATATGTTGCAAAAGGACTTGCTCTTGGAGCACAAGACCGTGCTTGGTAATATCATTCTGCCCCTCTTGATTCAAAAGGTAGATAAGGCTGAAGCTATTTCTCGCGCGGATGACATTCTTGCTACTTTTCAGTTGACGGCTGTAAGGGATAAATACCCTCATGAACTGAGTGGAGGAATGCGCCAACGTGTGGCCTTACTTCGTACCTATCTTTTTGGGCACAAACTCTTTCTCTTGGATGAGGCCTTCAGTGCCTTGGATGAGATGACTAAGATGGAGCTCCACGCTTGGTATCTGGATATTCACAAGCAGTTGCAACTGACAACCTTGATCATCACGCATAGTATCGAGGAGGCTCTCAGTCTCAGCGACCGAATCTATATCTTGAAAAATCGCCCTGGGCAGATTGTTTCAGAAATTAAACTAGATTGGTCTGAAGACGAGGACAAGGAAGTCCAAAAGATTGCCTATAAACGTCAAATCTTGGCAGAATTAGGCTTAGATAAGTAGAAAAATAGGGAGTTGGTGAAGATTATCCTTTACCAGCGCCCTTTTTCTTTTAAAAATGAGAAAATTTCGGTATAATAGTCAAAGATAGTCAAGGTTTAAAGAGAGAGGTGGGTTTGTAATGAGATTTAAAAATACATCGGATCATATTGAGGCCTACATCAAGGCAATTTTAGATCAATCTGGTATTGTGGAGTTGCAACGGAGTCAGTTGGCAGATACTTTTCAGGTTGTTCCTAGTCAGATTAACTACGTGATCAAGACACGCTTTACGGAAAGTAGAGGCTACTTGGTTGAAAGTAAGCGTGGTGGCGGAGGCTACATTCGTATAGGACGGATTGAGTTTTCCAGTCATCATGAAATGCTCCGCGATTTGCTTTACTCAATTGGTGAGCGAGTCAGTCAAGAAATTTATGAAGATATTCTGCAGCTTTTGGTTGAGCAGGAATTGATGACCAAGCAGGAGATGAATTTGCTGGTGGCAGTGGCTTTGGATCGCGTTCTAGGAGAAGAAGCTCCAGTTGTTCGTGCAAACATGCTACGACAGGTCATACAAGAGGTAGATAGAAAAGGGAAGTAAGATGAACTATTCAAAAGCATTGAATGAATGTATCGAAAGTGCCTACATGGTGGCTAGCCATTTTGGAGCTCGTTATCTAGAGTCTTGGCACTTGTTGATTGCCATGTCTAATCACAGTTATAGTGTGGCAGGGGCGACATTAAACGATTATCCATATGAGATAGACCGTTTAGAAGAGGTTGCGTTGGAACTGACTGAAACCGACTACAGTCAGGATGAAACCTTTACGGAATTGCCTTTTTCTCATCGTTTGGAGGTTCTCTTTGATGAAGCCGAGTATGTAGCGTCAGTGGTCCATGCTAAGGTGCTAGGGACGGAGCATGTCCTCTATGCGATTTTGCATGATGGAAATGCCTTGGCGACTCGTATCTTGGAGAGGGCTGGTTTTTCTTATGAAGACAAGAAAGACCAGGTTAAGATTGCTGCACTTCGTCGCAATCTAGAAGAACGGGCAGGCTGGACTCGCGAAGACCTTAAAGCTTTGCGCCAACGCCATCGTACCGTAGCTGATAAGCAAAATTCTATGGCTAATATGATGGGCATGCCCCAGACTCCGAGTGGTGGTCTCGAGGACTATACGCATGATTTGACAGAGCAAGCGCGTTCTGGAAAGTTAGAACCAGTCATCGGTCGGGATAAGGAAATCGCGCGTATGATTCAAATCTTGAGCCGTAAAACCAAGAATAATCCTGTCTTGGTTGGGGATGCTGGTGTCGGGAAAACAGCCTTGGCGCTTGGTCTTGCCCAGCGTATTGCTAGTGGTGATGTGCCTGCGGAAATGGCTAAGATGCGCGTGTTAGAGCTTGATTTGATGAATGTCGTTGCAGGGACACGCTTCCGTGGTGACTTTGAAGAGCGCATGAACAATATTATCAAGGATGTTGAAGAAGATGGCCAAGTGATTCTCTTTATCGACGAACTTCATACCATCATAGGTTCTGGGAGCGGGATTGATTCGACTCTGGATGCGGCCAATATCTTGAAACCAGCCTTGGCGCGTGGAACTTTGAGAACGGTTGGTGCGACCACTCAGGAAGAATACCAAAAACATATCGAAAAAGATGCGGCCCTTTCTCGTCGTTTTGCTAAAGTGACGATTGAAGAGCCAAGCGTGGCCGACAGTATGACTATTTTGCAAGGCTTGAAGGAGACTTATGAGAAGCATCACCGTGTGCAAATCACAGATGAAGCGGTTGAAACAGCCGTCAAGATGGCCCATCGTTACTTGACTAGTCGTCACTTGCCAGACTCTGCTATCGACCTCTTAGATGAAGCGGCAGCAACAGTGCAAAATAAGGCTAAGCATGTAAAAGCAGACGATTCAGGTTTGAGTCCAGCTGATAAGGCTCTGATGGATGGCAAGTGGAAACAGACAGCCCAACTAATTGCTAAAGAAGAGGAAGTCCCAGTCTACAAAGACTTGGTGACAGAGTCTGATATTTTGACCACCTTGAGTCGTTTGTCAGGAATTCCAGTCCAAAAACTGACTCAGACTGATGCGAAGAAATACCTGAATCTGGAAGCGGAACTCCACAAACGTGTCATCGGTCAAGATCAAGCTGTTTCAAGCATTAGCCGTGCGATTCGCCGCAACCAGTCAGGAATTCGCAGTCACAAGCGTCCGATTGGTTCCTTTATGTTCCTAGGACCCACAGGTGTCGGGAAGACCGAATTGGCTAAGGCTCTGGCAGAAGTTCTTTTTGACGACGAATCAGCTCTTATCCGCTTTGATATGAGTGAGTATATGGAGAAATTTGCAGCCAGTCGTCTCAACGGAGCTCCTCCAGGCTATGTGGGTTACGAAGAAGGTGGGGAGCTGACCGAGAAGGTTCGCAACAAACCATATTCTGTTCTCCTCTTTGACGAGGTAGAGAAGGCCCATCCAGACATCTTTAATGTTCTCTTGCAGGTCTTGGATGATGGTGTCTTGACAGATAGTAAAGGTCGCAAGGTTGACTTTTCAAATACTATTATTATCATGACATCGAACCTTGGTGCGACTGCCCTTCGTGATGATAAGACTGTTGGCTTTGGGGCTAAGGACATTCGTTTTGACCAGGAAAATATGGAAAAACGCATGTTTGAAGAGTTGAAAAAGGCTTATAGACCTGAGTTTATCAACCGTATTGATGAAAAGGTGGTCTTCCATAGCTTGTCTAGCGACCATATGCAGGAAGTGGTGAAGATTATGGTTAAACCTTTAGTAGCAAGTTTGGCTGAAAAAGGCATTGACTTGAAATTACAAGCTTCAGCACTGAAATTGCTGGCAAATCAAGGATATGATCCAGAGATGGGAGCTCGTCCACTTCGCAGAACTCTGCAAACAGAAGTGGAAGACAAGTTGGCAGAACTTCTTCTTAAGGGAGATTTGGTGGCAGGTAGCACACTTAAGATTGGTGTTAAAGCAGGCCAGTTAAAATTTGATATTGCATAAAATGGAGAATCAGGAGCAATCTTGATTCTCTTTTTTGCTACTTTTTTATAAGAAATGATAAAAAACTATTGACAAAATAAAAATATAGTTTATAATAAAAACATAGAGAATAAAAATATCAAAAATTATAAAAAGATAATGCGTTTATGAAAAAGAAAACAGCAGTGGTATTTGGAACCTTTGCTCCGCTTCATCAAGGACATATCGATCTAATCCAGCGAGCGAAGCGGCAGTGTGACCAGGTCTGGGTTGTTGTTTCAGGCTATGAGGGAGACCGAGGAGAGCAGGTAGGCTTAACGCTTCAAAAGAGATTTCGCTATATCCGAGAGGCCTTTGGTGATGACGAGTTGACCTCGGTCTGCAAGTTAGATGAAACCAATCTTCCTCGTTACCCTATGGGCTGGCAGGAGTGGTTGGACCAAATGTTAGCGGAGATTTCCTATGATGAAACCCAGCAAGAACTAATTTTCTTTGTGGGAGAAGCAGACTACCAGCAAGAATTGTCTAATCGTAGCTTTGAGACTGTCTTGCAAGAAAGAAAGTTTGGTATCTCAGCGACTATGATTCGAGAAAATCCAAGCAAATATTGGAAATATATTGCTCAACCCTTCCGACGTCAGTTTACAAAGAAAGTGTTGATTATGGGAAGTGCCAGCAATGGGAAGACCACTTTAGCCAAGGATTTGGCAAGGTATTACGATGCACCAGTTAGCCTGGAATACGCGCGTGAGTACCAGATCAAAAACAATGTCCGCGACGATGAATTGACTCCAAAGGATTACTATTATCTCCTGTTGGGGCAGTATGACCAGACATCTAAGTTAATCGATAGCAATGCCAATAGGGGACTGGTAATAGCAGACACCAACTCCTTAGTAACCAAGGGCTACTATGATTATTACATGGAGACTGAGGACCAAAGGGACTTATCAGGAGAGACATTTGACAATCTCTTTGTTTCAATCTTGGCTAAGGAAAAATGGGACTTGATTCTCTTTGTGCAACCTGTCGGTTCCTATGTCAATGACGGATTTAGAGATATGACTATGGCAGAAGACCATATTCGTCATAGTTTTTCCCAGCATTTGGACCAGATGAGGGAGCGCTACTTAGCAAACATTCCACTAGTTTATCTAGCAGAAGATTATCTAGGAAATTATGAAGCAGCAAAAGTGGCTATTGATGCCATTTACCAAGCAGATTAGGAGAAAAATATGAAAAAACTAACTGAAAAAATCACACAATTTATCGAAAACTTTAAAAATGTCCATGCGGAAGCCCGCAAGATCGGTTTTGCAGGAATCATGAACCTGCTCTGGAAAGATCTCTTTGTCGGCCGTAGCCTCTTCCAGTGGTTGTATCTTATTGTCTTGTCAAGTGTTCCCTTGATCTTGGAATTCACGCAAAATACAGAAAGTCATGACTGGATGAGCTTGTTGGCATCTTGGACTGGGATTGTCTGTGTTATCTTGGTAGCAGAAGGGCGTGCAAGCAATTATCTCTTTGGGGCCATCAACTCAGCTATCTATTTGGTTTTGGCCATGAACGCGACTTTTTATGGAGAAGTCTTGACAACCGTTTACTTCTTTGTCATGCAGCCGATTGGTCTCTATGCTTGGCTGTCTAATCGTATTAATGATCAAGGAAAAGCAGAAGAATCTCACTTTGAAGCCAAGAAATTATCTGTGCTTGATTGGCTCAAGTACTTGGCCTTGACAGCTATCATTTGGATTGGTATGGGCTTGGCATACCAAAGTATCAATAGCGTTCGCCCTTTCCGTGATAGTGTTACTGATGCGACCAATGGTGTTGGTCAGCTCTTGATGACACGTCTCTACCGTGAGCAATGGATTTTCTGGATTGCAACCAATCTTTTTAGTATTTATCTCTGGTGGGGCGAAAATATTCACATCCAAGGGATGTACTGGGTTTACACACTAAATAGTCTAGTGGGTTGGTACCAATGGACCAAGGCAGTTCGTAAGGAGGCTTAAAATGACGGACACGATGATTCCAGCAGGGATGACGGAAAAAGAATATTATGAAATCCATGCCAGTCAGGAGGAATTTTTAGACTGGTACTACAATCAGGAGCTCCCACAATATGAAAAACCAAGTGTGACAGTGGATATGGTGGCCTACTGCTTTGTTGAAGGAAAGATCAAGCTCTTGCTGATTCGTCGCAAGGCTCACCCTTATCAAAACTGTTTGGCCTTAGTTGGAGGCTTTATGGACAAGGGGGAAGATGCTGCACATGCCTGTCAACGCGAGGTGAGTGAAGAAGTCAATCTCGATCTTCCTTTAGAAAAAATCGAGCAATTGATGACTGTATCGACCCCCGGGCGTGACCCCCGGGGCTGGACAGTGACCATTGCCCACTTGGTTTATCTGCCTAGTCGCGTCCTAGACCTCGTTCAGGCAGGAGATGATGCTAAGGATGTGGTTTTTGTAGATGTCGATTTTCAGACAGGCAAATGCTACCTAGAGGGAGTCGAGCTGGACGAGCAAGCCTTCGCCTTTGACCATTATGCCATTATCCAAGAATCCATCAAACGAATCCAAGGCCGTCTCGACTGGAACCCGACCTTCCTTTATCTGCTGGAGGAGGAGTTCACTGTCTACGAGGGAACCGAACTGGTCAATCTCATCAACCCTGGTCGACCAATCGTCAGCAATAACTTTCTGGTAAAATACGGCGAATATGTAGAAGAAGTCGGACTCAAACGAGTACCTAAAAAGAAACCAAGAAAAACTTATCGATTGAAATAGAAAACGAGGTCGGGACAAAGTTCCTGACCTCTTTATGTATCATCATGAGATGGTTTTGTGTTGTGACTGCTTTTATGGGTGGCTATCTTTCTTAGAATTGCTCAACAGGTGAGTAAAAAAGTCTTTGTATCGATACTTGAGATAGTTCTCATGTAAAAATAACAAAGCGATGTAGACAATCATAAAGCTTGTAGTTAGATAGAAGACATCAAATGCAGTTCGCGCATAGTAAGTGGCTGTTTCATAAGAGCAAATAGCTCCCAAAATCAACCCAGGAAGATACTTGTAATATTTGCTTAACATAAGCCTACACCTCCTATATTCTATTTCAATGTTATTATATTCCTTTGTCTAATACAATGCAAGCGATTACACAAAAAACAAATTCAAATTTTAAAAGAAAAATCTCCTGTTTTTCTGTTTTATTACGAATAGAAGAGTAGGAGGAGTAAATGTATCTAAAGTATTTAAGATTTTTAAAATAGTTTAGATAAATTGTTGACATATTTAAAGCCAAATGTTACAATTATATTACGAAAAGATTTCTTTATATTTCCAAAATATTACAAAGGAGTAGAAAAATGAAAAAGAAAACCTATATCAAATTGATGGCAGCAACTGTATTGGCTTCTACCTTGCTATTAGGAGCTTGTGGAAATAAAAAGGAAACAACTCAAGCAAGCAGTTCTGTTAAGACAAGCCAATCATCAAGCTCAAAAGCAGCTTCTTCTAGCAAAGAAAGTAAAACTCAGAAGTCCTCAAGTTCAGCTTCATCTGAAAAGACCAAATCATCTACTGACCAGTCTGCAGCAACTGCGACACCATCAGAAGCGACACCTGCACCAGAGCAAAGACAAGGCCAAGAAGTGTCTAATCAACAGGCAGCTAGTCAACAAACTGCTACTCAAGCTCCTTCAACTCAGCAAGGTTCTCAAGCTCAGTCTAACCAGTCAGGCTATGATCCCACAACTGACCGCAAACTTCAAGACAAGCAAGCAGAACACAACAAACGCTACAAGGGTGTTTTAACCATGGTTGATGGTGATTTCTCAGCAGCTGCAGGCAACTGGAAGGGTGCCAATGGTGAAACCATCACAGTTTCATCAGGAGGCAAATTCACAGTAGAATCTGCTGATGGAAAGAAAGAAAACTACTCTATCAGAGACTATTCTTATACTCTTGATGATGGTAAGTATAATGCCAAAATTGGTGGGGGAAAAATCATCCAAATTACAACAGGAGCGGATGGTAAGGTTTCCAGTGTTGCTTTGAATCAATAATAACGATCAGTATTTGAATATTTACAATCAAAGAAAATCCGTCAGCTCAATAAGAGTTGACGGATTATTTTATACTTGTACTTGGGTTAGAAATTCTTCTGTAGTAAGAATTTGAGCAAATTCATCTTGTAGAGAAAGGAGGTTAATCTCATGGATAGTCTCAGGAGAGATGGCCTGACCGTTTTTGTTAGATAGGGTAAAACTGGCAGTAGCATCTGCTAGTAAAGTGACTCTAAAACCAAGATTTGCTGCCATTCGTGTCGTAGTAGATATACAATGAGGCAGAGTCAAACCAACAACGATTAAATGACAAATCTGATTTTTTCGTAAATAGGTTTCAAGATTTGTTCCAATAAAGGCGCTATTAACTGTTTTTTGAAAGACAGGTTCTGCAGTAACTGGCTCAAATCCACTTTTAAACATCTGATTTTGTTTGTTATGAAATTGCGACTGGGGATTGTCAGATATGTGCTGAATGTGTAAGACTGGAAGAGCGTGTTTACGAAAGTATGCCAGTACCCTCAACGCTTGATATTCAGCTTGAGGGTTGTTTCGTTCTCCCCAGATAGGTCTATCAAATGCTTTTTGCATATCGATAATCAGTAGAGCAGTATGAACCATTTTAAGCCTTATCTAACTGCAAGAGGGCTTCAATCTCTGCTAGGGTGCTAGCTTGCGAAATGGCTCCACGGAGTTTGGCTGCGCCAGATGTTCCACGGAGGTAGTGAGGAGCGAGGCCACGGAATTCACGAACTGCGACATTTTCCCCTTTGAGGTTAATCAAGCGTTTCAAGTGTTCGTAGGCAATTTTCATCTTGTCTTCAAAAGTTAAATCAGGTAGGATTTCTCCTGTTTCAAAGTAATGGTTGATTTGGTTAAAGAGGTAAGGATTTCCCATAGCAGCACGGCCAATCATGACTGCATCAGCACCGACTTCTTCGATGCGTTGTTTGGCTTCTTGGACTGTACGGATGTCACCGTTGGCGATAAATGGGATCTTGGTCAGAGCTTGGGCAACCTTGTGAAGGGTCTCAAGGTCTGCGTGACCTGTATACATTTGCTCACGGGTACGGCCATGCATGGCGAGGGCAGAAACGCCTGCAGCTTCAGCAGCGAGGGCATTTTCAACTGCCAGAGATGGATCGGCCCAGCCGGTACGCATTTTGACAGTAAGGGGGATATCAAGGACAGACTGGACCTTGTTGATGATAGAGTAGATCTTGTCTGGATCCTTGAGCCACATAGCGCCAGCTTCGTTCTTCACGATTTTGTTAACTGGGCAGCCCATGTTGATATCCACGATATCGGTCTTAGTGTTTTCTTGGATGAATTCTGCTGCGCGTGCCAGGCTGTCTTCATCACTACCAAAAAGTTGGATAGAAACAGGGTTTTCGCCTTCATCGATATGAAGCATATGCAGTGTTTTTTCGTTGTTGTATTGGATTCCCTTGTCAGAGACCATTTCCATGACAACGAGTCCAGCTCCGAGCTCTTTTGCAATAGTACGAAAGGCTGAGTTGGTCACGCCAGCCATGGGTGCTAAAACGGTACGATTGGGAATCTCAACATTGCCAATCATAAAGGGTGTATTAAGATTTGTCACGAATGAGTTCCTCCAGGTCGTTTTCATCAAAGTTGTAAGTAGTTTGGCAGAATTGACAAGTGATTTCTGCTCCGTGGTCTTCCTCTTTCATTTCCTGCAAGTCTGAACTTGGAAGGCTAGCAAGAGCGTTCATAAAGCGCTCATGGCTACAGTCACATTGGAAACGGATTTCTTCTTCAGAAAGACGCTTGTAAGCCTCGTCACCGTAGATAGCTTTGAGGAGGGCTTCGATATGGTCTTCACTTTCGAGAAGCGTTGAGATAGCTGGCATTGCTTGGATGCGTTTTTCAAAGCGAGCAATCTCTTCTTCCTTGGCTCCCGGCAAGACTTGAACTAGGAAACCACCTGCAACCTTAACCTTGTCTTCTTCGTCCAAAAGGACATTGAGACCGACTGCTGAAGGCGTTTGTTGGCTTTCAGTCAGGTAAAAGGCAAGGTCTTCACCGATTTCTCCAGAGATAAGGGGAGTCATGGAGTTGTAAGGATTTCCAGTACCGTAGTCTGTGATAACGAGGAATTGACCGTTTCCAACAAAAGGTCCGACTAGAACTTCACCAGTTGCAGTCTTTTTGATGTCAACACCAGGATTTTGAACATAGCCTTTGACGTTCCCCTTGGTATCAGCGACCGTGATAATGGCACCTAGAGAGCTAGAGCCCAGCACCTTAACTGTAAGTTTGGTATTTCCTTTTTCATTGGCGGCGAGAATCTGGCTAGCGATAAGAGTTCGACCAAGTGCTACAGTTGAGCTAGCTTGGGTTTGGTGTTTTTCTTGAGCAGTGCGGACGGTTTCCGTGCTATCAAGGACAAAAGCACGAAAGGCTCCGCTTTCTGATATAGTTTTAATAATTTTATCCATAGCTACTATTTTAGCACAAAAATTTCCAAAGGGGGAGCCGTGTGTTTGTTGATTTTCAGGATAATGGACCAGGAAATCAGCATGAAAGTAAAAAGAGAAACAGATTATTTCAGCATTTGTTAGATTTATGCTATGCTTAAGGTAGAAAATGAAAGGGGTAACAAATGTATTTAGGAGACTTGATGGAAAAGGCTGAATCTGGCCAATTTTCAATCCTTTCCTTTCTCTTACAAGAGTCTGAGACGACCGTCAAGGCTGTAATGGAGGAAACAGGATTTTCAAAAGCAACCCTAACCAAATATGTCACCCTGCTCAATGACAAGGCTTTGGACAGTGGTTTAGAGCTGACAATCCACTTAGAAGATGAAAATCTGCGTCTATCAATCGGTGCAGCTACCAAGGGGAGAGATATTCGGAGCTTGTTTTTGGAGAATGCGGTTAAATACCAGATTTTAGTCTATCTTCTTTACCACCAACAGTTTTTAGCCCATCAGCTGGCTCAAGAATTGATGATTAGTGAGGCTACGCTTGGCCGTCACTTGGCTGGTTTAAATCAGATTTTGTCAGAATTTGATTTATCCATCCAAAATGGACGTTGGCGAGGTCCAGAGCATCAGATTCGCTATTTCTATTTCTGTCTTTTCCGTAAGGTCTGGTCGAGTCAGGAATGGGAAGGTCACATGCAGAAGCCAGAGAGAAAGCAGGAGATTGCCAGTTTAGAGGAAATCTGCGGTGCAAGCTTGTCTTCAGGGCAGAAATTGGACTTGGTTCTCTGGGCTCATATCAGTCAACAGCGTCTTCGGGTCAAGGCCTGTCAGTTCCAAGTTATAGAAGAGAAAATGAAAGGGTATTTTGATAATATTTTCTACCTTCGCTTGCTGAGAAAGACTCCGTCTTTTTTTGCTGGGCAACACCTCCCTCTCGGAACTGAGGATGGTGAGATGATGATATTCTTCTCTTTCCTCCTATCTCATCGCATTCTTCCCCTTCATACTATGGAGTATATTCTTGGTTTTGGAGGGCAGTTGGCAGATTTGCTGACGCAATTGATTCAAGAAATGAAGAAAGAGGAGTTATTAGGTGATTATACAGAGGACCATGTTACCTATGAACTCAGTCAGCTTTGTGCTCAAGTCTATCTATATAAGGGTTATATTTTACAAGATAAGTATAAATACCAGACTGAAAATCGTCATCCTTATTTGCTGATGGAACATGATTTTAAGGGGATAGCAGAGAAGATTTTTCATGTCTTGCCCGCTTTTCATCAGGGGGCAGCTTTAGATAAGAAAATTCTCTGGGAATGGCTCCAGTTGATCGAGTATATGGCTGAAAATGGTGGCCAGCATATGCGGATTGGTCTGGATTTGACATCTGGTTTTCTTGTCTTTTCAAGGATGGCAGCCATTTTGAAACGGTATTTGGAATACAATCGTTTCATTACCATTGAAGCCTATGACCGAACTCGACATTATGATTTGCTGGTTACCAATAATCCTATTTATAAGAAGGAGCAGACACCAGTCTATTATTTAAAAAATGACTTGGATATGGAAGATTTGGCAGGGATTCGTCAGTTATTATTCACTTAAAAGACTTGGTGCTTCCAGGTCTTTTTTGTGAAATTTACACAATCTCCTCACATTTTTTTAAAAATAAAAAAAAGTTGATAAACAAGAAAGCGCTTTATTTTGTATACTAGTTAGTGTAAAGAGGAGACATCCTCAAGATCTTTATGAGGAGGACATCACATGTCACAAGAAAAATACATCATGGCCATTGACCAGGGAACAACAAGTTCTCGTGCCATTATCTTTAACAAAAAAGGTGAAAAAGTTAGCTCTAGCCAAAAAGAGTTCACTCAAATTTTCCCTCACGCAGGTTGGGTGGAGCACAATGCCAATGAAATTTGGAACTCTGTACAGTCTGTTATTGCTGGTGCTTTCATTGATAGTGGTGTGAAACCAAGTCAAATCGAAGCAATCGGGATTACTAACCAACGTGAAACAACAGTTGTTTGGGATAAGAAAACAGGACTTCCAATCTACAATGCCATCGTTTGGCAATCTCGTCAGACAGCTCCTTTAGCTGAGCAACTAAAAAGCAAAGGATATGTGGAAAAATTCCATGAAAAGACTGGTTTGATTATCGATGCTTACTTCTCTGCTACTAAAGTTCGTTGGATTTTGGATCATGTAGAGGGAGCGCAAGAGAGAGCTGAAAAGGGTGAATTGCTCTTTGGTACTATTGACACTTGGTTGGTTTGGAAATTGACAGACGGTGCGTCTCACGTAACGGATTATTCAAATGCAGCCCGTACTATGCTTTATAACATTAAGGAACTCAAATGGGATGATGAGATTTTGGAAATCCTCAACATTCCTAAGGCTATGTTGCCAGAAGTTCGTTCTAACTCTGAAATCTACGGTAAGACAGCTCCATTCCACTTCTATGGTGGAGAAGTTCCAATCTCAGGTATGGCAGGGGACCAACAGGCAGCCCTCTTTGGACAGTTAGCCTTTGAACCTGGTATGGTTAAAAATACCTATGGAACAGGTTCGTTCATCATCATGAATACTGGTGAAGAAATGCAGTTGTCTGAAAACAACCTCTTGACAACTATCGGTTACGGTATCAATGGTAAGGTTTACTATGCCTTGGAAGGTTCAATCTTCATCGCAGGAAGTGCGATTCAATGGCTTCGTGACGGTCTTCGAATGGTAGAGAACTCACCAGAATCTGAAAAATATGCTCGTGATTCACACAATGATGATGAAGTTTATGTGGTTCCAGCCTTTACAGGATTAGGTGCACCATACTGGAATCAAAATGCTCGCGGTTCAGTCTTTGGTTTGACTCGTGGAACAAGTAAGGAAGACTTTATTAAGGCAACTCTTCAATCAATTGCTTATCAAGTGCGTGATATTATTGACACGATGCAGGTAGATTCTCAAACAGCTATTCAAGTATTGAAAGTGGATGGCGGCGCAGCTATGAACAACTTCCTCATGCAGTTCCAAGCTGATATTTTAGGAATTGACATTGCTCGTGCTAAAAACTTGGAAACAACAGCTCTAGGTGCAGCCTTCCTAGCTGGTTTGGCAGTTGGTTATTGGAAAGACTTAGATGAGTTGAAACTCTTGAATGAGACTGGAGAACTCTTTGAGCCATCTATGAATGAATCTCGTAAGGAACAACTTTACAAGGGTTGGAAGAAAGCTGTAAAAGCAACTCAAGTTTTTGCAGAAGAAGACTAATACTGATGACATCAGTTTAACAATGACAGGACTTAATTAGAAAGTGTGTAGATATGGAATTTTCAAAGAAAACACGTGAATTATCAATTAAAAAAATGCAGGAACGCACCTTGGATCTCTTGATTATCGGTGGGGGGATCACAGGGGCTGGTGTAGCTTTGCAGGCTGCAGCTAGTGGTCTAGATACTGGTTTGATTGAAATGCAAGACTTCGCAGAAGGAACATCTAGCCGTTCAACTAAATTGGTTCACGGAGGTCTGCGTTACCTTAAGCAATTTGACGTAGAAGTTGTATCAGATACGGTTTCAGAACGTGCAGTGGTCCAACAAATTGCACCACATATTCCAAAACCAGACCCAATGCTCTTGCCAGTTTACGATGAGGATGGAGCGACCTTTAGCCTCTTCCGTTTGAAAGTAGCTATGGACCTTTACGACCTCTTGGCAGGGGTTAATAACACGCCAGCTGCCAACAAGGTTTTGAGCAAGGAAGAAGTCTTGGAACGCCAGCCAAACTTGAAGAAAGAAGGTTTGGTAGGAGGTGGGGTTTATCTTGACTTCCGTAACAACGATGCGCGTCTCGTGATTGAAAACATCAAACGTGCCAATCAAGACGGTGCCCTCATTGCTAACCACGTTAAGGCAGAAGGCTTCCTCTTTGACGAAAGTGGCAAGATTACAGGTGTTGTAGCTCGTGATTTGTTGACAGACCAAGTCTTTGAAATTAAGGCTCGTCTGGTTATCAACACAACAGGTCCTTGGAGCGATAAGGTACGCAATTTGTCTAATAAGGGAACACAATTCTCACAAATGCGTCCAACTAAGGGAGTTCACTTGGTAGTGGATTCAAGCAAGATCAAGGTATCACAGCCAGTTTACTTTGACACAGGTTTGGGTGACGGTCGGATGGTCTTTGTTCTCCCACGTGAAAATAAGACTTACTTTGGTACAACGGATACAGACTACACAGGCGATTTGGAACATCCAAAAGTGACGCAGGAAGATGTAGATTACCTACTTGGGATTGTCAACAACCGCTTCCCAGAAGCTAACATTACCATTGATGATATCGAAAGCAGCTGGGCAGGTCTTCGTCCATTGATCGCAGGCAATAGCGCTTCTGACTACAATGGCGGAAATAATGGAACTATTAGCGATGAAAGCTTCAATACCTTGATTGCGACTGTCGAAGCTTATCTATCGAAAGAAAAAACGCGTGAAGATGTTGAATCTGCTGTTAGCAAGCTTGAAAGCAGCACATCTGAGAAACATTTGGATCCATCTGCAGTTTCTCGTGGCTCTAGCTTGGACCGTGATGATAATGGACTTTTGACTCTTGCTGGTGGTAAAATCACAGACTACCGTAAGATGGCTGAAGGAGCTATGGAGCGCGTGGTCGACATCCTCAAAGCAGAATTTGACCGAAGCTTTAAACTCATCAACTCTAAGACTTACCCTGTTTCAGGTGGAGAATTGAATCCAGCAAATGTGGACTCAGAAATCGAAGCCTTTGCCCAACTTGGAGTGTCACGTGGTTTGGATAGCAAGGAAGCTCATTACCTAGCAAATCTTTACGGTTCAAATGCACCGAAGGTCTTTGCTCTTGCTCACAGCTTGGAACAAGCGCCAGGACTCAGCTTGGCAGACACCTTGTCCCTTCACTATGCAATGCGTAACGAGTTGGCTCTTAGTCCAGTTGACTTCCTCCTTCGTCGTACCAACCACATGCTCTTTATGCGTGATAGCTTGGATAGTATCGTTGAGCCAGTTTTGGATGAAATGGGACGATTCTATGACTGGTCAGAAGATGAAAAAGCAGGCTACCGTGCGGATGTCGAAGCAGCTCTTGCTAACAACGATTTAGCAGAATTAAAAAATTAAGAAAAAGGAAAAGAGGTGGAGGGTAGCATTCCTTGTCGCCCGCCCCTTCTTTTTAATGGAGACAGAAAGATGATGAATGAATTATTTGGGGAATTTTTGGGGACTTTAATCCTGATTCTTCTAGGAAATGGTGTTGTTGCAGGTGTGGTTCTTCCTAAAACCAAGAGCAACAGTTCAGGTTGGATTGTGATTACTATGGGTTGGGGGATTGCAGTTGCGGTTGCAGTATTTGTATCTGGCAAGCTCAGTCCAGCTCATTTAAACCCAGCTGTGACTATTGGTGTAGCCTTAAAAGGTGGTTTGCCTTGGGCTTCCGTTTTCCCTTACATCCTAGCTCAGTTCGCAGGGGCTATGCTCGGTCAGATTTTGGTTTGGTTGCAATTCAAACCGCATTATGAGGCAGAAGAAAATGCAGGCAATATCCTTGCAACCTTCAGCACTGGTCCAGCCATCAAGGATACAGTTTCTAACTTGATCAGCGAAATCCTGGGCACCTTTGTTTTGGTGTTGACAATCTTTGCTTTGGGGCTTTATGATCTTCAGGCAGGTATCGGAACTTTTGCAGTGGGGACTTTGATTGTCGGTATCGGTCTCTCACTAGGTGGGACAACAGGTTATGCCTTGAACCCTGCACGTGACCTTGGACCTCGTATCATGCATAGCCTCTTGCCAATTTCAAACAAGGGAGACGGAGATTGGTCTTACGCTTGGATTCCTGTTGTGGGACCTGTTATTGGTGCAGCCTTGGCCGTGCTTGTATTCTCGCTTTTCTAAGATATTAAAACTCAATTATTCATACCGTAATAAACATAACTTACAAAAAACGACCAAAATAAGGAGCACTTTCTCACTTCATTTTGGTCGTTTTGATTTTTTTAAGTTTGTATACTGGTGTTGATTACTATTTTAGCTAAAAAGGCAGAATCTTTCACTGCTTCCTTCATTAATTTTTTGTTCTTGAATTTTATTTATGGTGTGAATAATTTTGTCTCATTATTGGGGTTCAGTACTTAGAGTCAGTTGGATTTTTTATTTTAAGAAATAAAATAACAGAAGTATTTTTAGTTTTTAAATTATGATATAATGAATAAAGTTAACTATCCTTGGTAATATGATAGGAACTAATCTTAAAAAGATAAATCAAGAGATGAGAAAAAGAAAAAAGGAGTTTGGCTGGTATGAATTATTTCGAGGGGAATGAGTTTTTCCTTCTTTTGTTTGTAGTTTTACTAATTGGTTTTGTAGTAAACTTTTTTGAAAAACGTAAGGACTACTATATTTTGGTGCTCTCCCTCTTATTTGCAGGAGCTATTTATGGCAAGAGTAGAGCAATGATTGTCTATTTACTTGCCTTTGTCATTTACCAATATTTTCTAGTTTTTCTAGCACAGAGGATAGAGGCAAAGCGGCTGAAACCACTGGTTTTCCTTTCCATTCTTCCTTTAGTGATCAATAAAGTCTTTGCCTTGACTTCTCTACATTTGTTGGCATTTATTGGCATTTCTTACATGTCCTTTAAGACCATTCAGATCATGCTGGAGATATCGGATGGCTTGATTAAAGAAAAGATTAGTATAAAAGACTACCTGCAATTTTTACTTTTTTTCCCTACAGTTAGTGCTGGTCCGATTGATCGGAGTAGGAGATTTTTAAAAGAGATAAACGAGGTCATGCCTCGAAAAGAGTATCTAGAGTTAGCAGGGGACGGTGTGTATCGTATCGTTCTAGGCCTTCTTTACAAGGTTGTTTTATCAACCTATGTTTACCAGATGTTACTCGCTCTAAGCAATACTGGCACAGTCGTTTACTCAATCAAGTATATGTACCTCTATACCTTGTATCTGTTCTTCGACTTTGCAGGCTATAGTCTAATGGCCGTTGGAAGTAGCAACATTCTAGGTATTCAGACACCGATGAACTTTAACAAACCTTTCTTGAGTGTCGATATCAAAGATTTCTGGACCAGATGGCATATTACTTTGTCGACCTGGTTAAGAGATTTTGTATTTTCAAGAGTATTGATGCAGGTTATCAGGAAAAAATGGTTTAAAAATAGATTACATAATGCAACTTATGCCTATATGGTCAATATGTTGGTCATGGGTTTTTGGCATGGTCTTAGTGTTAGCTACATTATTTATGGTTTTTATCATGGTGTCTTGATGGCTGGATTTGAAGTGTATCAAAAGAAAAGCAATTTTTATAAGAAAAATAAAAACAAAAATTGGTATAAGCTACTGAGTTGGTTTGTGACCATGAATTTGGTTATGGTTGGTTTCTTTATCTTTTCAGGTGAACCTTATAAAATCTTACTCACGATTTTAAAGAGATAAGAACTTGAAAAGAGATTGGACGGATCGAAGGGATAGGATAAAACTAGATGATTAAACTAAAAGCATTTTTGCTATCGCTTGTGCTCGTAATTGCGACGCTTGCCCTTTTAAATGTGACATATGTCAAGAAGATTGATGATTATTATAAAGTAAAGGATAACAGTATTCGCTATAGCACTTCGTATGAAAAGTATAAAAGTAGAGATATTTTAACAAGCAATATCACTCCCAATACATTGGTTTTATTGGGGTCATCTGAGTTGGTTGCAACGATAAATGAAGACTATCATCCCAATAAAATTTTTAACTACAACGATTTTAATATCATGCAGATTGGAACCAGCTATTCACAAAACATCATTCAGGCTACGACCTTGGGCTCAATTGAAGGATCTATGACTAAGCGAAAAGTGGCTATAATAGAGTCGGTTCAGTGGTTTGAAAAAGATGGGACCCATCAAGATGCCTTTTTGAATAAGGCTTCTCAGGAACATATTTTCCACATGCTAGATAATGACAAGATTAGTAAGGAAACGAAAGAAAAACTAATCAATCGCATTATCGAGATTACCAAGGGGAACAAGCAACAAAATGACATCTACAAAAAATACAAAAGTTATTTCATAGATGAGAAAGGAACGATTGTTGATAAAAAACTATTAGAGTTCGATAACGCGATTTATTCCTTTAAACTCAAACAGACTTTTTATCAAAAACATGCCAAATCAGATTATCCTTTACTAGGAGATAAAACACCAGAATATGATTGGGGGCAGCTAACGGATCAGTTTGTAGAAGAGGTCAAAAAGAAAACAAACAACAATGACTATGCTGTTGATAACAACTACTACAATACCTACTTGAAAGATCGCTATGCATCCTTGAAAGATTCCAATAAAGATTTGAGCTACTTGGAGTCACCAGAGTATTCAGATATGGAACTTTTCTTGGCAGTTGCCAAGGAATTGGGAATTGAAGTTGAGGTCATTATTTTCCCAGTAAACGGGAAGTGGAACGACTACACAGGTGTTTCAAGAGAGATGCGGGAAAAAACTTACAAAAAAATAGAAGATGTTGCAAAAAGCCATGGTGCAACAGTACTAAACTATGGAAACAGAGAGTATGATGATTACTTTTTATTTGATGTGATGCACGTTGGAGTGAAAGGATGGATGGAAGTTGAAAAAGAACTTTACAAATTTGCAAACCAAGATAACTAACACACACCGTTTAATCTTGTGGACGCTATTTTTCTATACGGTTATCTTAAGCATCGTGATTTATTGTTTTGTTACCGATTTTTCGAACATTCAAGAATTTATCTATAGTGAATTCTAGGATTACATACTATAAAAATCTCTAGATAAAGGGAACTGCACCGATAAAGTGAGACATAAGATAAGGCTCTATAATATTTATAGTGGGAAAATCCTCTATAGGTAGTATGGAGCCTACTTTGTTGTAGCTCCCCATATAATCCATACTGAAAAGCATTTAAGCTATCATTAGAAAGAATCATATGGAACAAATTAATGTTACTGGAACGTAGTGAAAATAGACGGGTAAACAATTGAAAAACTAGTCTATAAAGTGGTATAATAGCAGAAAAATAAATTAGTAAGAAATTGATTTTATTTTAGCGGAAAATTACAGAAATGAATGGTTTTTCTTGATGAAACAGAGAAAAGAATTGTACATATTTCTTGGTCGGACAGCCTTGTATTTTCTTATCTTTCTAGGGCTGCTTTACTTCTTTAGCTATCTTGGTCAGGGTCAAGGAAGCTTTATCTATAATGAATTTTAACTTGAAGGAGAATCCTTATTATGTCAAATAAAGCAATCGTAGATATGATTGAAACCATTGAGCATTTTGCTCAGACACAGCCTAGCTATCCTGTTTACAATGTTTTGGGGCAGGAACACACTTATGGAGATTTGAAGGCTGATTCGGATAGTTTAGCTGCAGCCATCGACCAACTGGATTTACCAGAGAAGTCTCCTGTGGTTGTTTTTGGTGGCCAAGAATATGAAATGTTGGCAACTTTTGTAGCTCTGACTAAGTCAGGACATGCCTACATTCCCATTGACAGCCATTCAGCCTTGGAGCGAGTTTCGGCTATTTTAGAAGTAGCAGAGCCAAGCTTGATTATTGCTATCTCAGACTTTCCATTGGAGCAGGTTTCTACGCCAATGATGACTCTAGCTCCGGTTCAAGAAGCCTTTGCTCAAGGGACTAGTTATGAGATTACGCATCCAGTCAAGGGTGATGATAACTACTACATTATCTTTACTTCTGGTACGACTGGTAAGCCAAAGGGAGTGCAGATTTCACATGATAATCTCCTCAGCTTTACCAACTGGATGATTACGGATAAGGAATTTGCGACGCCAAGTCGTCCGCAAATGCTGGCTCAGCCACCTTATTCTTTTGACCTGTCTGTCATGTACTGGGCGCCGACCTTGGCACTGGGAGGTACGCTTTTTGCCCTTCCTTCAGCTATTACTCAGGACTTTAAACAACTCTTTGCGACCATTTTTTCATTGCCAATCGCTATCTGGACTTCAACGCCTTCTTTTGCGGATATGGCTATGTTGTCAGAAGACTTTAATAGCGAGAAAATGCCTGGCATCACGCATTTCTACTTTGATGGTGAGGAATTGACGGTCAAAACAGCTCAAAAACTGCGCGAACGTTTCCCAAATGCCCGTATTATCAATGCTTACGGCCCAACAGAAGCGACAGTAGCTTTGTCAGCAGTTGCCGTGACAGATGAGATGCTAGCGAATCTCAAACGTCTACCAATTGGCTATACCAAGGCTGATTCTCCAACCTTTATCATTGACGAGGAAGGAAATAAACTGCCAAATGGTGAACAGGGAGAAATCATTGTTTCAGGACCGGCCGTCTCAAAAGGTTATATGAATAATCCTGAAAAAACAGCAGAAGCCTTCTTTGAGTTTGAAGGTCTGCCAGCCTATCACACAGGTGATGTGGGAACCATGACAGATGAAGGCTTGCTTCTCTACGGCGGACGCATGGACTTCCAGATTAAGTTCAACGGTTACCGCATTGAGTTAGAAGATGTCTCTCAAAACCTCAATAAGTCTCGCTTTATCGAGTCTGCTGTTGCAGTACCGCGCTATAATAAAGACCACAAGGTGCAAAATCTTCTAGCCTATGTCATCTTAAAAGATGGTGTTCGTGAGCAGTTTGAGCGTGATATCGATATTACCAAGGCCATTAAGGAAGACTTGACAGATATTATGATGTCTTATATGATGCCGTCCAAATTCCTTTATCGAGACAGTTTGCCACTGACTCCAAATGGAAAAATTGATATCAAAGGATTGATTAATGAGGTAAATAGGAGATGATGGAGTTTTTTAAACAGCTTCCTCATTTAGAGCCATACGGCAATCCTCAGTATTTTGTCTATGTGATTGCTGCAACCTTGCCCATCTTTATCGGCCTCTTTTTCAAGAAACGCTTTGCCTGGTACGAGGTATTGGTTAGTCTCTTCTTTATCGTTACCATGCTGGTAGGTGGGAAGACTAATCAATTGGCTGCCTTGGGCATTTATCTGTGCTGGGAAATATTGCTCTTGCTTTTCTATAAGCACTATCGAAAAAGTAAGGATGGTAAGTGGGTTTTCTACCTAGTTAGTTTTCTGTCCCTACTGCCGATTATCTTTGTCAAGGTGCAGCCAGCTATCAATGGAACGCAGTCTTTGCTTGGATTTTTGGGAATTTCTTACCTGACCTTTCGTTCGGTTGGGATTATCATCGAGCTGAGAGATGGAGTGATTAAGGATTTTAGCCTCTGGGAATTCCTCCGCTTCCTACTCTTCATGCCGACTTTTTCAAGCGGGCCAATCGATCGCTTTAAGCGGTTTAATGAAAATTATCAGACCATTCCTGAGCGAGATGAGTTGATGGATATGCTGGATGAATCTGTTCGCTATATCATGTGGGGATTTTTGTATAAGTTTATCCTAGCTCATGTTTTAGGAGAAACCTTACTCCCTCCTCTAAAGAATCTAGCCTTGCAGTCAGGTGGTTTCTTTAACCACTATGCCTTGGCAGTCATGTATACCTTTGGTCTGGAGCTATTCTTTGACTTTGCAGGGTACTCTATGTTTGCCTTGGCCATTTCAAATTTGATGGGAATTCGTAGCCCTATCAACTTTAATAAGCCTTTTTTATCAAGGGATTTAAAGGAATTTTGGAATCGCTGGCACATGAGTCTCTCTTTCTGGTTCCGTGACTTTGTCTTTATGCGAATGGTGATGGTACTGACTAGAAAGAAGGTCTTTAAAAATCGTAATGTAACTTCGAGCGTGGCCTATATTGTAAATATGCTGGTTATGGGATTTTGGCATGGTGTAACTTGGTATTACATCGCCTATGGCCTCTTTCATGGATTAGGCTTGGTCATCAATGATGCTTGGATTCGCAAGAAAAAAACGCTCAATAAGGAACGGAAAAAAGCAGGGAAGCCTGCTCTACCTGAGAATCGCTGGATTCAGTTGCTTGGCATGGTTATCACCTTCCATGTCGTCATGCTGTCATTCTTGATCTTTTCTGGATTTTTGAATGATTTATGGTTTAAAAAATAAAGGAAATAAAATATGGATATCAAATCAGAAGTTATCGAAATTATTGATGAGTTGTTTATGGAAGATGTTTCTAACATGATGGATGAAGATCTTTTTGACGCAGGTGTCTTGGATAGTATGGGAACGGTTGAGTTGATTGTGGAGATTGAAAACCGTTTTGACATTCGTGTCCCTGTAACAGAGTTTGGTCGCGACGACTGGAATACAGCCAATAAAATCATAGCTGGTATTGTGGAGCTACAAAATGCTTAAACGCTTATGGATGATCTTCGGGCCCATCTTCATTGCTGGATTTTTGGTTCTTCTACTCATCTTTTTTTATCCAAGTACAACAAGCCATAATCTGACGGAGGAGAAATATTCGGCGGCTTCTGTTAATGTAGAGAGTTTTAAAGAGAGAAGCCAAAAAGTAAGGGCTCTTACAGACCCAAATATGCGTTTTATTCCTTTTCTAGGGTCCAGTGAATGGATTCGATTTGATAGTGTCCATCCAGCTGTTTTAGCCGAGAAATACCATCGTCCCTATCGTCCTTACTTTTTAGGTCAAGCAGGAGCAGCCTCTCTAAATCAATATTTTGGCCTACAGCAAATTTTGCCAGAAATAGAGAATAAGCAGGCAGTATTTGTAATTTCGCCTCAGTGGTTTACGGAGACTGATTATGAACCCGCAGCGTTTCAGAGATTTTTTAACAGTGACCAATTGACAGCTTTTCTGGAAAATCAATCTGGTGACACTGCTGCAAAGCATGCGGCTATTCGATTGTTAAAGCAGAATCCTAATGTTGCATTAAAAGGCATTGTTCAAAAACTGTCAAAGGGTGAAGAATTATCAGAGGTTGATCAGGTTGCTATTAATATTTTTGCCCGATTCAATGAGAGACAGGCTTCTCTATTTGGTCAGTTCTCCATTAGAGGAAAACTCAAATATAAGGAACATGTGGAAAATTATTTAAAAGATCTTCCAGATCAATTTTCTTACCAAGAGTTAGAAAAAATTGCTCGAAAGGATGCAGAAGCCAATACGACCAATAATGATATGGGGATGGAAAATCATTTCTATACGAGAGAGGTTAAGAAGGATTTGAAAAAATGGGAAGGGTATCAAAAGAATTACAGTTTCCTAAAATCATCTGAATATAATGATTTACAGTTGGTTCTCAATCAATTTGCAAAATCGAAAGTTAATGTCCTCTTTGTCATCCAGCCTGTCAATAAGAAATGGATGGACTACACAGGGCTCAGAGAAGATATGTACCAGCATGCAGTGGAGAAAATTCGTTATCAATTAGAAAGTCAAGGTTTCACTAATATTGCTGACTTTTCAAAAAATGGAGGGGATCCTTATTTTGTTAAGGATACCATTCACCTAGGTTGGTTGGGTTGGCTTGCTTTTGATAAGGCAGTTGATCCTTTCCTATCCAATCCCACGCCAGCTCCGACTTACCATCTGAATGAACGCTTTTTCAGCAAAGATTGGGCGACTTATGATGGAGATGTCAAGACATTCAAATAGATAATAATATATAGAAGAGTTCAAGAATGAAACTGGTTTTCACATTTTTTCTTGACTCTTTTTTTGGTTGTGATATAATTAACCAGTAAATAATTTTTCAAAGAATAGTATTTTTCTCTTAAAAAAGAGAAGTCCAAAAGGAAAGGAGTCAGATATGAGACAGCTAGCTAAGGATATCGATGCTTTTTTGAACGAGGTGATTTTGCAGGCGGAAAATCAGCATGAAATCCTAATAGGTCATTGTACTAGCGAGGTAGCTCTGACCAATACCCAGGAGCATATCCTCATGCTCTTGTCGGAGGAATCTTTAACCAATTCAGAGTTGGCTCGTCGTCTCAATGTCAGTCAGGCGGCAGTTACCAAGGCCATTAAGTCTTTGGTCAAGGAAGGGATGCTGGAGACATCTAAAGATCCTAAGGATGCGCGTGTGATTTTTTATCAGTTGACTGACTTGGCTCGTCCAATTGCTGAGGAACACCATCATCACCATGAGCATACACTTTTAACCTATGAACAAGTGGCGACTCAGTTTACTCCAAATGAACAAAAAGTGATTCAGCGGTTTTTGACTGCTTTAGTAGGAGAAATCAAATAATGAGATACATTACGGTAGAGGATTTATCCTTCTATTATGATAAGGAGCCAGTTCTCGAGCATATCAATTATAGTGTTGATAGTGGGGAATTTGTGACCTTGACGGGAGAAAATGGGGCAGCTAAGACGACACTCATCAAGGCCAGTCTTGGAATCCTTCAGCCACGCATTGGTAAGGTGACCATTTCAAAGACAAATACCCAGGGTAAGAAATTGAGAATAGCCTATCTTCCCCAACAGATTGCCAGTTTTAATGCAGGTTTTCCAAGTACGGTTTATGAATTTGTCAAGTCAGGCCGCTATCCGCGAAAGGGTTGGTTCCGTCGCCTGAATGCTCATGATGAGGAGCATATAAAGGCTAGTCTGGATTCAGTTGGTATGTGGGAACACCGAGACAAACGCTTGGGGTCTCTTTCTGGGGGGCAAAAGCAGCGAGCGGTGATCGCGCGTATGTTTGCTTCTGACCCAGATGTATTTATCCTAGATGAGCCGACAACGGGGATGGATGCAGGAAGTAAAAATGAATTTTACGAACTTATGCACCACAGCGCCCATCATCATGGCAAGGCTGTTTTGATGATTACCCATGACCCTGAAGAAGTTAAGGACTATGCGGACCGCAATATTCATCTAGTCCGTAACCAAGACTCGCCATGGCGTTGTTTCAACGTTCATGAGAATGACCAGGAGGTGGGCCATGCTTAGTTTATTATCTTATGACTTTATGCAACGTGCCTTTCTGGCTGTTATTGCTATGAGTCTTTTCTCGCCGGTTCTTGGAACATTTCTTATCTTGCGCCGTCAGAGTTTGATGAGTGATACCCTCAGCCACGTCTCGCTTTCAGGTGTAGCCTTTGGTCTAGTTCTAGGGATTTCTCCGACTATTTCCACTATTGCCATTGTCTTGATTGCGGCGGTCTTCCTGGAGTATCTCCGTACGGTTTACAAGAGCTTTATGGAAATCGGGACAGCTATCCTCATGTCAACAGGTTTGGCTGTTTCTCTGATTGTCATGAGCAAGGGTAAAAGCTCTAGTTCTATGAGTTTGGACCAGTATCTTTTTGGTTCAATCGTGACTATCAGCGAAGAGCAGGTTATTTCCCTCTTTGTCATTGCGGCGGTTGTTTTGATTTTGACCTTCCTCTTCCTTCGTCCAATGTATATCTTGACCTTCGATGAGGATACGGCCTTTGTGGATGGCCTGCCAGTTCGTACCATGTCCATTCTTTTTAACATGGTTACAGGGGTGGCCATTGCCCTTATGATTCCTGCTGCAGGAGCTCTTTTGGTATCGACTATCATGGTCTTGCCAGCTAGTATTGCCCTGCGTCTGGGGAAAAACTTTAAATCGGTTATGCTGCTTGCCAGTGCTATTGGATTTTTGGGAATGGTAGCAGGACTTTACATTTCCTACTATGCAGAAACACCTGCAAGTGCAAGTATTACCATTATTTTTGTAACTGTCTTTTTACTCATCAGTTTAGTAAGACGTTTTATCAAATAGGAGACTAACGTGAAAAAAATTAGCTTATTGCTAGCCAGTCTATGTGCCTTGTTTTTAGTTGCTTGTTCCAATCAAAAACAGGCAGATGGGAAATTAAATATCGTGACAACCTTTTACCCTGTCTATGAATTTACCAAGCAAGTCGCAGGAGATACTGCTAATGTAGAACTCCTCATCGGTGCTGGTACAGAACCCCATGAATACGAACCTTCTGCCAAGGCAGTTGCTAAAATCCAAGACGCAGATACCTTCGTTTATGAAAATGAAAACATGGAAACATGGGTACCTAAATTGCTAGATACTTTGGATAAGAAAAAGGTGAAGACTATCAAGGCGACAGGTGATATGTTGCTCTTGCCAGGTGGCGAGGAAGAAGAGGGCGACCATGACCATGGAGAAGAAGGTCATCACCATGAGTATGATCCCCATGTTTGGTTGTCACCAGTCCGTGCCATCAAACTTGTAGAGCACATCCGTGATAGCTTGTCAGCAGATTATCCTGATAAAAAAGAGACCTTTGAAAAGAACGCTGCTGCCTATATCGAAAAATTGCAAGCCCTGGATAAGGCTTATGCAGAAGGCTTGTCTCAAGCTAAACAAAAGAGCTTTGTGACTCAACACGCAGCCTTTAACTACCTTGCCTTGGACTATGGACTCAAACAAGTCTCAATCTCAGGACTTTCTCCAGATGCAGAGCCATCAGCAGCTCGCTTGGCAGAATTGACAGAGTATGTCAAGAAAAATAAAATTGCCTATATCTACTTTGAAGAAAATGCTTCACAGGCCCTTGCTAACACACTTTCAAAAGAAGCAGGTGTTAAAACAGATGTCCTTAATCCTTTAGAAAGTCTGACAGAAGAGGACACCAAGGCTGGAGAAAATTACATCTCCGTGATGGAGAAAAACCTCAAGGCTTTGAAACAAACAACGGACCAAGAAGGCCCAGCAATCGAGCCTGAAAAGGCAGAGGATACCAAGACAGTCCAAAATGGTTACTTTGAGGATGCAGACGTCAAGGACCGCACCTTGAGTGACTATGTAGGTAACTGGCAATCAGTTTATCCTTTCCTTGAAGATGGTACTTTTGATCAAGTCTTTGATTACAAGGCTAAGTTGACTGGTAAGATGACCCAGGCTGAGTACAAGGCTTACTATACAAAGGGCTATCAGACAGATGTGACTAAGATTAATATCACTGATAACACTATGGAATTTGTTCAAGGTGGACAAAGTAAGAAATATACTTATAAGTATGTTGGAAAGAAAATCTTGACTTACAAGAAAGGCAATCGTGGCGTGCGCTTCCTCTTTGAAGCCACAGATGCTGATGCTGGACAGTTCAAGTATGTTCAGTTTAGCGACCATAATATCGCCCCAGTTAAGGCAGAACATTTCCATATCTTCTTTGGAGGAACAAGCCAAGAAGCCCTCTTTGAAGAAATGGACAACTGGCCAACCTACTACCCAGATAACCTATCTGGCCAAGAAATCGCTCAAGAAATGTTGGCGCATTGATGAGAAACCGACTAGATCATAGGAACTAGTCGGTTTTTTGATACTAGATTAGGTTGGGTACTAGATGGTAACTTCATTATATACCTTTCAGATACCTAAGGAACGTAATCGGTAACCGATGACAAAAATAGTATACACATCAAATTTAGATCATCAACCTCACTTAATGCTTGAACTATTGGAGTGTGGTTCATTGTAATGATGTTTTTTGTGAGTCTTTTAAAGGGATTAACCGTTACTTGTTTCGTTTTTTTGTCCACGACTTGTAAAGCTCAGATAGTATGTTGATAATCAATAGAGTTAGAGAGAACTAGCATGGTGCACCTAATTCCTTACCAGTTGTTTTAGCAAGAGATTAGACGACAATGTGACAATTCACCTCTAATTATTGACATTTCAGGAAAAATCGCAGTAAAAACTGCACAGCCTTCTTTAAATGTGCTATAATACAGGAAAAATAATGATGGAGGTCACGATAATGGCAACATTTTTGATGATTTTTGTGGTGGTTTGTGTGCTCCTATTGGTGATAGTCACACTGAGTACAGTTTATGTGGTTCGTCAGCAGTCGGTGGCGATTATTGAACGCTTTGGGAAATACCAAAAGGTTGCTAATAGCGGTATTCATATTCGATTGCCTTTTGGGATTGACTCGATTGCAGCGCGGATTCAGTTGCGCTTGTTGCAAAGCGATATTGTGGTTGAGACTAAGACAAAGGACAATGTGTTCGTTATGATGAATGTGGCGACCCAGTACCGTGTCAATGAGCAGAGCGTGACAGATGCTTACTATAAACTCATGCGTCCAGAATCTCAGATTAAATCTTATATCGAAGATGCTCTTCGCTCTTCTGTTCCCAAATTAACCTTGGATGAATTGTTTGAGAAAAAAGATGAGATTGCCCTTGAAGTTCAACACCAAGTAGCAGAAGAAATGACTACTTACGGTTACATTATCGTGAAAACCTTGATTACCAAGGTCGAACCAGATGCAGAAGTCAAGCAATCCATGAATGAAATCAATGCGGCGCAACGCAAGCGGGTCGCAGCGCAAGAATTGGCGGAAGCCGACAAGATTAAAATTGTCACTGCAGCTGAAGCCGAAGCAGAAAAAGACCGCCTCCATGGTGTGGGGATTGCCCAACAACGTAAGGCCATTGTGGATGGATTGGCAGAGTCTATCACAGAACTCAAGGAAGCCAATGTTGGCATGACAGAAGAACAAATCATGTCTATCCTCTTGACCAACCAGTATTTGGATACCTTGAATACCTTTGCCTCTAAAGGAAATCAGACTATCTTTTTACCTAATACGCCAAATGGTGTGGATGATATCCGTACACAAATCTTGTCAGCCCTTCGCGCTGAGAAGAAATAATAGACTAAAGAGCCTGGAGTCAGGCTCTTTTTAGTGTTCGTGAGAGATAAGTCTTAGCTTAAGCAAGACGATTCACAAAAGTTACTAACAGGTTGTGGATAAGTGTGGATAACTTCTGATTGTTTTAGAGATAATTCTTATTGGTATGAGCAATCTAGTAACTTTTTAGGATTATAAAGTAGTTTTAATTGCTGCAACTCAAGAGTTAACCACAGTTTGGGATAGTTATTCACAGATTGTGGATAACATTGGGGATTGCAGATTTTTTATTATTTAGCGATGACTTGGCAACCAGCTAAGTATAAAGGTTAGTTGCTCAGCTTTTAGGAGATCTTTGTGTTGAATAGTTGATACGAGTGTTTTGTCCAGTCGGCATTCTTTTACAAAGTTAAAATGGCTGTGGTTTTGCTCAGTATGGATATCTAGCCATTTATTTTCTTTAGCTAGGTAGATACGGAGGTGGTCAAAGAGAGGGATTCCGAGGTCGTAGCTTGATTTTCCTGGGCAGGTCGGATAAAATCCGAGAGCCGACCAGATGTACCAAGCAGAGAGACTACCATTGTCTTCATCGCCAGGATAGGCTTGCCAGTTTGCGTGAAAGGCTTTCTGACGGAGAGTCTTGATGAGAAGGGAAGTGTAGTCAGGGTAATCGCTGTGGCGGAAGAGATAAGGAATGTGGAAGCTAGGTTGGTTGGAAATGGCGAGTTGCCCAAACGGAGCTGTAGCCATTTCGCTCATTTCGTGAATCTCGTAACCATAGCCTGTTGTCTCAAAGAGGGGAGCATCTTGACAGGTTTTCAAAAGATAGTTGCTAAAGGCTTCTTTTCCACCCATAAGTTGGATTAAGCCTGGGATGTCGTGAAGGACGCCTAAAGTTGCTTGGATGGCTGAACATTCGGCATAATCACGTCCCCAACTATAAGGAGAGAAGTCAAGGCGGAAGTTGCCTTGACTATCACGCGCTCGCATGTAACCTGTCTCAGCGTCAAATAGATGGCGGTAATTTTGTGATGCGGCCATGTAGGTTTCAGCGATTTCTATTTTCCCTCGTTTTTCGGCACAGCTGGAGATACAAAAGTCACTATAGGCATAGTCTAGGGTATGGCTGACGTTTTCGTGGTGGTCTGTAGAGAGGTAGCCTAGTTCTTGGTATTGGGCTAGTCCGTGGCGGCCATTGATGCCGAGAGGGTCGGTCTTGCTGGCTGTTTCAAGCATGGCTTGGAGGAGCTCTTCTTCTAGGTCAGGGGCCATGTCCTTGCAGGCGCTATCTGCGATAATACCGTCTAAAAGTGTACCTGGCATCATACCCCGTTCATCTGGAGCCAGCCATTTTGGAAGGAAACCAGTATCGCGGTAGTTATTGAGAAATCCTTCTAAGAAGCGGTGGTAGTGTTCCGGTATGATAAGGGCAAAGAGGGGGAAGGTGGTGCGGAAGGTATCCCAGAAACCATTGTTGCTAAAGAGGACACCAGGCTTGACAGTTCCAGTGGCCAGATCCATGTGGATAGCTTGTCCTGAT
This sequence comes from Streptococcus mitis, assembly GCF_946188585.1. Taxonomy (GTDB): domain Bacteria; phylum Bacillota; class Bacilli; order Lactobacillales; family Streptococcaceae; genus Streptococcus; species Streptococcus mitis_DG. Next base: position 364,733 of record NZ_CAMHVI010000002.1, on the reverse strand, counting down.
TCATCAACCTCATAAAAAGTCTGCGGAAAAAGGAAGAGTCTGTAGAGACAGTGGTCAAAGAAGGTTCGGTAGGCCTCTCCTGTTTCTATAACGTCAAAACGATGGAGGAGATTTTCCCAGTCCGCTTGGGCACTTGCTTTACAGCTATCAAAATCTTCTTGAGGTAGATTAAGCAGTGCTTGAGAAGGAGAGATGAAAGAAGTCGCTAGCTGAATCTCAGCATGGCTATCTGCTAAGTCAATTCGCCAGTCTCCACCTTCTTGGCTAACAGCAAGAATATCCGTATTCATTTGCAGGACAGTGAACATCGTTAGTGGATTTTTGTTGGTTTCAGTTTTTCCTTCTTGTCGCAGGGCAAGATTCCGCTTATCTACTTGCTCTACGGTCAGTTCATCTGCTGCGTGGAGATAGAGGGAGAGGGCTTTGCCTTGCTTTTGCTCCAAACGAATAGAAGCACCGTAGCAAGTCGGTGTGAGCTGGGTTTCAATCTGATAGCGCAGGGAGAAAATCTTCAGATAATGAGGTTGGAAAGAGGCCTTATCCATATCATAGGAAGACTGACGATGGAAGAGGCTGTCTCCACCTAGCTGGCCTGTGACAGGTGTCAGAAGGAGCCAAGAGTAGTCTCCAATCCAAGGACTGGGCTGGTGGGTTAAACGAATCCCCTGAAAAATGGGCAGATGCGGATCAAAAAACCAAGATCCCTCCTGGTCACTGGTCTGGGGTACAAAGTAATTCATCCCAAAAGGCACTCCAGTGTAAGGTAGGGTATTTCCCCGAGAGAAGGCATGCTTGCTCGCGGTGCCAAAGCGGGTATCAATGGTTTCAAGTAGTGGTTTCATAGTCTTTCCTTTAGCTGTTTTTCTACATTATATCAGAAAAAGAAGGCCTTTAGAAAAGGAGTTTCAAAGATAACTATTTTGTAGAAAAATGACTATCATTTGTGTATGTATTTTCTGTCCCAAAAGCTATATACTGAAAATGAAACTTGTTTGAAAGAGGATACTGCACGATGATTTATTCAAAAGAAATTGTTAGAGAATGGCTAGATGAAGTGGCAGAGCGGGCCAAGGACCATCCAGAGTGGGTGGATGTTTTCGAGCGTTGCTACACAGATACCTTGGACAATACGGTTGAAATCCTAGAAGATGGTTCTACTTTTGTCTTGACTGGGGATATTCCTGCTATGTGGCTTCGGGATTCGACAGCCCAACTCAGACCCTACCTGCATGTGGCTAAAAGAGATGCCCTCCTGCGTCAGACTATTGCAGGTTTGGTCAAACGTCAGATGACCTTGGTACTCAAGGATCCCTATGCCAATTCCTTTAACATTGAGGAAAACTGGAAGGGGCACCACGAGACTGACCACACAGACCTTAATGGCTGGATTTGGGAACGCAAGTACGAAGTGGACTCTCTTTGCTATCCTTTGCAGTTGGCTTATCTCCTCTGGAAAGAGACTGGTGAGACTAGTCATTTTGATGAGACTTTTGTCGCAGCGACTAAGGAAATTCTCCATCTTTGGACGGTGGAACAAGACCACAAGAACTCTCCATATCGTTTTGTCCGAGATACGGACCGTAAGGAAGATACCTTGGTAAATGATGGCTTTGGCCCTGATTTTGCAGTGACAGGTATGACTTGGTCCGCTTTTCGTCCGAGTGATGACTGCTGTCAGTATAGTTACTTGATTCCGTCAAATATGTTTGCAGTTGTTGTTTTGGGGTATGTTCAAGAAATCTTTGCAGAACTAGACTTAGCTGATAGCGAGAGTGTTATTGATGATGCTAAGCGTCTCAAAGCGGAGATCCAAGAAGGTATCGAAAACTACGCCTACACAAGCAACAGCAAGGGCGAAAAGATTTATGCCTTTGAAGTGGATGGTCTAGGAAATGCCAGCATCATGGATGATCCAAACGTACCAAGTCTGCTGGCTGCACCTTATCTGGGTTACTGTTCGGTCGATGATGAAGTTTATCAAGCAACTCGTCGTACCATTTTGAGCCCTGAAAATCCATATTTTTACCAAGGAGAATACGCTAGCGGTCTCGGAAGTTCTCATACCTTCTATCGCTATATCTGGCCAATCGCTCTGTCTATCCAAGGCTTGACAACGACAGATAAAGCAGAGAAGAAATTCTTGCTGGATCAGCTGGTTGCTTGCGATGGTGGTACAGGTGTTATGCATGAAAGCTTCCACGTAGATGACCCAACTCTTTATTCTCGTGAATGGTTCTCTTGGGCCAACATGATGTTCTGTGAATTAGTCTTGGATTACTTGGATATTCGTTAATCTAGGATTTTACTTGTTTTTAGTCAGTTTACTAAGACAAAGTAACTGAATATTTACTTCTTTCAAATTTCATCTTAAATCGTAGTTAAATTCTTGATAAATAAAATATTTAGAGTTAAACTGTTGGTGATTTGTTGAATTTGATTGAGCAAATCTTACATCCAAAAATGTTAACAATAAAAATTTAAATTTAGAATGAGGTTTTACTTCATGGAAAATGTTGTTGTACATATTATCTCACATAGTCACTGGGACCGTGAGTGGTACTTGCCTTTTGAAAGCCACCGCATGCAGTTGGTGGAATTATTTGACAATCTCTTTGATCTCTTTGAAAATGACCCTGAGTTCAAGAGCTTCCACTTGGATGGTCAAATCATTGTCCTTGATGACTACTTGGAGATTCGCCCTGAAAATCGCGAAAAAGTCCAACGTTACATCGACCAAGGCAAACTTAAAATTGGTCCTTTTTACATCTTGCAGGATGACTACTTGATTTCAAGTGAAGCCAATGTCCGCAATACTCTTATCGGTCAGCAAGAAGCTGCAAAATGGGGCAAATCAACTCAGGTTGGTTACTTCCCAGATACCTTTGGAAATATGGGACAAGCACCTCAAATTCTTCAAAAATCAGGCATTCACGTGGCAGCCTTTGGTCGTGGTGTGAAACCGATTGGATTTGACAACCAAGTCCTCGAAGATGAACAATTTACTTCCCAGTTTTCAGAAATGTACTGGCAGGGTGCGGATGGTAGTCGTGTCCTCGGGATTCTCTTTGCCAACTGGTACAGTAACGGGAATGAAATTCCAGTTGATAAAGACGAGGCCTTGACCTTCTGGAAACAAAAACTGGCAGACGTGCGTGACTATGCTTCGACCAACCAGTGGTTGATGATGAACGGCTGTGATCACCAACCTGTACAGAAAAATCTGAGTGAAGCCATTCGTGTGGCAAATGAACTCTTCCCAGATGTGACCTTTGTGCACAGTTCTTTTGATGAATATGTTCAAGCTGTGGAAAGTGCCCTTCCTGAACATTTATCAACGGTTACAGGTGAATTGACCAGTCAGGAAACAGATGGCTGGTACACACTTGCCAATACTTCTTCATCTCGTATTTATCTCAAACAATCCTTCCAAGAAAATAGCAACCTCCTAGAGCAAGTTGTAGAACCCTTGACTATTATCACTGGGGGTCATAACCACAAGGACCAGTTGACCTATGCTTGGAAAACACTTTTGCAGAATGCGCCGCATGATAGCATCTGTGGCTGTAGTGTGGATGAAGTTCACCGTGAGATGGAAACTCGTTTTGCCAAGGTCAGCCAAGTAGGAAACTTTGTTAAGAGCAATCTTCTTAACGAATGGAAGGGTAAAATCGCTACAGCTAAGGCTCAAAGTGACTATCTCTTTACTGTCATTAATACAGGCTTGCATGATAAGGTCGATACTGTCAGCACAGTGATTGATGTTGCGACTTGTGATTTCAAGGAATTGCACCCAACAGAAGGTTACAAGAAGATGGCTGCTCTTACCTTGCCAAGTTACCGTGTGGAGGACTTGGATGGTCGTCCTGTAGAGGCTAAAATCGAAGACCTTGGGGCTAATTTTGAGTATGATTTACCAAAAGACAAGTTCCGCCAAGCTCGTATTGCTCGTCAAGTGCGCGTGACCATCCCCGTTCACCTAGCACCGCTTTCTTGGACAACCTTCCAATTACTGGAAGGAGAACAAGAACACCGTGACGGTATTTACCAAAACGGAGTCATTGATACGCCATTTGTAACGGTGAGTGTGGATGACAATATCACAGTTTATGACAAGACAACTCACGAAGCTTATGAAGATTTTATCCGTTTTGAGGACCGTGGTGACGTCGGAAACGAGTATATTTATTTCCAACCAAAAGGAACAGAGCCTATCTATGCAGAGCTTAAGGGCTACGAGGTCTTGGAAAACACAGCTCGCTATGCTAAGATTTTGCTCAAACATGAATTGACTGTGCCTGTCAGTGCAGATGAAACGCTAGAAGAAGAGCAAAAAGGAATCATCGAGTTTATGAAGCGTGAGGCTGGACGGTCAGAAGAATTGACAAGCATTCCTCTTGAAACTGAGTTGACTGTCTTTGTTGACAATCCACAAATCCGCTTCAAGACTCGCTTTACTAACACTGCCAAAGACCACCGTATCCGTCTCTTAGTCAAGACTCATAACACACGTCCAAGCAATGATTCTGAAAGCATTTATGAAGTGGTGACACGACCAAACAAACCAGCTACTTCATGGGAAAATCCTGAAAATCCTCAACACCAACAAGCCTTTGTCAGTCTGTATGACGATGAAAAAGGTGTGACTGTATCCAACAAGGGATTGAATGAATACGAAATCCTTGGAGACGACACCATTGCAGTGACTATTTTGCGTGCCTCAGGTGAGTTAGGCGACTGGGGTTACTTCCCAACACCAGAGGCTCAGTGCTTGCGTGAGTTTGAAGTCGAATTTGCGATTGAATGCCACCAAGCCCAAGAACACTTTTCAGCCTATCGTCGCGCGAAAGCCTTGCAGACACCATTTACCAGCCTTCAGATTGCTAGACAAGAAGGAAGCGTGGCTGCGACTGGTAGCCTCTTGAGTCATTCTGTTCTCAGCATACCGCAAATCTGTCCAACAGCCTTTAAGGTGGCTGAAAATGAAGAAGGCTATGTTCTTCGCTACTACAATATGTGTAGTGAAAATGTGCGTGTACCGGAAAGTCAACATCTCTTCCTTGACCTACTTGAACGACCATACCCAGTTCATAGAGGCCTCATTTCACCACAAGAGATTCGTACAGAATTCATCAAAAAAGAAGAAATTTAATTTCAAAAAGTAAACATAAAAAGAAAGGAGGGGCGAAAAAGTAAGAACTAACTGCTGATTCGCCCCTTTTTATGGTAAAAACAATGACCATTGCAACGATTGATATCGGAGGGACTGGTATTAAGTTTGCTAGTCTGACTCCTGATGGGAAAATACTGAATAAGACAAGCATTCCAACGCCAGAAAGTTTGGAGGATTTACTAGCTTGGCTAGACCAGCGCTTGTTAGAGCAGGATTACAGCGGGATTGCTATGAGCGTTCCAGGTGCGGTCAATCAAGAGACAGGTGTGATTGATGGCTTCAGTGCGGTGCCCTACATTCACGGATTTTCTTGGTATGAGGCGCTTAGCTCTTATCAGATTCCTGTCCATCTGGAAAATGATGCCAACTGCGTTGGACTCAGTGAATTACTGGCTCATCCAGAACTTGAAAATGCAGCCTGTGTCGTGATTGGAACAGGGATTGGCGGAGCCATGATTATCAATGGCAGACTTCACCGAGGTCGCCACGGCTTGGGTGGGGAATTTGGCTACATGACAACCCTTGCCCCTGCTGAAAAGCTCAACAACTGGTCGCAACTAGCATCAACTGGAAATATGGTTCGATACGTGATTGAAAAGTCTGGTCAGACTGACTGGGACGGACGCAAGATTTACCAAGAGGCCGAAGCAGGAAATGTCCTTTGCCAAGAAGCTATTGAGCGCATGAACCGCAATCTGGCTCAAGGTTTGCTCAATATCCAGTATCTCATCGACCCAGATGTGATTAGCTTAGGTGGCTCTATCAGTCAAAATCCAGATTTTATCCAAGGTGTAAAAAAGGCTGTAGATGACTTTGTTGATACCTACGAAGAATACACGGTCGCACCTCTTATCCAAGCCAGCACCTATCATGCAGATGCCAATCTCTACGGTGCCCTTGTCAACTGGATACAGGAGGAAAATCAATGGTAAGATTTACAGGACTTAGTCCCAAACAAACTCAGGCAATCGACTTGCTGACAAAACATATCTCTTTACCAGATGTGGAAGTGGCAGTCGCTCAGTCTGACCAAGCGTCTATCTCTATCAAGGGTAAAAGTGGACAATATCAACTAACTTATGACAAACCTCACCAACTCTATCGCGCCTTGTCCTTGTTGGCAACGGCTCTAGTAGAAGGTGACAAAGTAGCGATTGAAGAACAGGCGGCTTATGAAGATTTAGCCTACATGGCAGACTGTTCCAGAAATGCAGTTTTGAATGTAACCTCTGCCAAGCAGATGATTGAGGTCTTGGCTCTCATGGGCTACTCAACTTTTGAGCTCTACATGGAAGACACCTACCAGATTGAGGGGCAGCCCTATTTTGGTTACTTCCGTGGCGCCTATTCAGCAGAAGAGTTGCAGGAAATCGAATCCTATGCCCAGCAGTTTGACATGACCTTTGTGCCCTGCATCCAGACCTTGGCCCACTTGTCAGCTTTCGTCAAATGGGGTGTCAAAGAAGTGCAGGAGCTCCGTGATGTGGAGGACATTCTCCTTATCGGCGAAGAAAAGGTGTATGACCTGATTGATGGCATGTTTGCTACTTTGTCTAAGCTGCAAACCCGCAAGGTCAATATCGGGATGGACGAAGCCCACTTGGTTGGCTTGGGACGTTACTTGATATTGAACGGTGTTGTGGATCGTAGTCTCCTCATGTGCCAACACTTGGAGCGCGTGCTGGATATTGCAGACAAGTATGGTTTCCACTGCCAGATGTGGAGCGATATGTTCTTCAAACTTATGTCAGCGGATGGTCAGTACGATCGTGACGTGGAAATTCCAGAGGAAACGCGTGTCTACCTAGACCGTCTCAAAGACCGTGTGACCTTGGTTTACTGGGATTATTACCAAGATAGCGAAGAAAAGTACAATCGTAATTTCCGCAATCACCACAAGATTAGCAATGATCTTGCATTTGCAGGAGGTGCTTGGAAATGGATCGGTTTCACACCCAATAACCATTTCAGCCGTCTAGTAGCTATTGAGGCTAATAAAGCCTGCCGTGCTAATCAGATCAAAGAAGTCATTGTGACAGGTTGGGGGGACAATGGTGGGGAAACAGCCCAGTTCTCTATCCTACCAAGCTTGCAAATCTGGGCAGAACTCAGCTACCGAAATGACCTAGACCGTTTGTCTGCTCACTTCAAGACCAATACAGGTCTATCGGTTGAAGATTTTATGCAGATTGACCTTGCCAACCTCTTGCCAGACCTACCAAGTAATCTCAGCGGGATCAATCCTAACCGCTATGTCTTTTATCAGGATATTCTCTGTCCGCTCCTTGATCAGCACATGACACCTGAACAGGACAAACCGCATTTCGCTCAGGCAGCTGAGATTCTTGCTGACATTAAAGAAAAAGCAGGAAATTATGCTTACCTTTTTGAAACTCAGGCTCAGTTGAACCAGATTTTAAGTAGGAAAGTGGATGTGGGACGACGCATCCGTCAGTCCTACCAAGAGGGTGATAAAGAAAGTTTGCAAGAAATCGCAAGACAAGAATTACCAGAACTCAGAAGCGAGATTGAACATTTCCATGCCCTCTTTAGCCACCAATGGTTGAAGGAAAACAAGGTCTTTGGCTTGGACACAGTTGATATCCGTATGGGAGGACTCTTGCAGCGCATCAAGCGAGCAGAAAGTCGCATCGAGGCTTATCTTGCTGGTCAAATTGACCGCATCGAAGAACTAGAAGTAGACATCTTGCCATTTACTGACTTCTACGCAGACAAAGACTTCGCAGCAACAACAGCTAACCAGTGGCATACCATTGCGACAGCTTCAACCATTTATACAACTTAAGAAACAAGAACAGTATCCCTTGTTCAGAGTGTTTCTCGTGAAACATCCCTTTCTTAAACAAGTACTCCACATAAAATAATTTGTGGAGTTTTTTCTATAATTAGTAGTTTAACCTAACCTTCAAATAGGAGTATACTAATAATGTAATCGTTATCAAAAGTCTAAAAAGGAATTTTTAGATAGATATCAAAATAAAAAGGGAGGAAATTATGAATAAGTTTTCAAAAACCTTGAGAGACAACTGGATCTTTCTCTTGATGGTTTTGCCAGGGGCACTCTGGTTGATTCTATTCTTCTACATTCCAGTATTTGGAAACGTGGTTGCCTTTAAAGACTACCACATGACCAGTAATGGATTCATAGATAGTATCGTGAATAGTAAATGGGTCGGACTCGATAATTTCAGATTCTTATTTAGTTCAAAAGACGCCTTTATCATTACTCGAAATACTGTCCTCTACAATTTAGGCTTTATCTTTATTGGTCTGATTGTATCTGTAGGGATTGCCATCATCCTCAGTGAACTCCGTTCTAAGAAAATGGTTAAAATCTTCCAAACTTCTATGTTGTTCCCTTACTTCTTGTCTTGGGTTATCATCAGTTTCTTTACAGATGCCTTCTTAAACATTGATAAAGGGGTGTTCAATCATTTCCTAGAGTCTATCGGGATGAAGGAAATCAATTTCTACGCTGACTTGGGTATCTGGCCATATCTCCTACTTTTCCTAGGTATTTGGAAAGGCTTTGGATATAGCAGTGTCATGTACTATGCGACAATCATGGGAATTGATCCAACCTACTACGAAGCAGCAACAGTGGACGGAGCCAGCAAATGGCAACGGATTCGCAATGTAACCATTCCGCAGTTGACACCATTGGTAACTGTATTGACCATCCTTGCAGTCGGGAATATCTTCCGTGCAGACTTTGGTCTTTTCTACCAAATCCCCCACAATGCTGGTCAGCTTTATAACGTAACCAATGTCTTGGACGTATATGTTTATAACGGTTTGACTCAGACAGCGGATATCGGGATGGCTTCAGCGGCAGGTCTCTACCAATCAGTTGTCGGCTTGATTCTGGTTATCCTATCAAACTTACTGGCACGACGAGTTGATCCAAACTCAGCCTTGTTCTAGAAAGGAGGAGAATATGGCAGAAAAGAAAATTAAAAAAGAAAAAATTGATAATGTCGGCATTCACTCCTTCAGTAAGAAAGCAGATATCTTCTTTAGTACCATTTCTGGTTTGGTTGCCCTCTCTTGTATCCTACCCTTTGTATTCGTTATCGTTATTTCGGTGACAGATGAAAAGAGTATCCTCCAAAATGGATATAGCTTCTTCCCATCTCAATTTGGCTTAGACGGTTTTGAATTTTTGGCACAGTTTAAGGATAAAATCCTCCAAGCCCTCTTCATCTCAGTCTTTGTAACCGTAGTTGGGACATTGACAAATGTCTTTATCACAACAACTTATGCCTACGCTATTTCACGGACAACCTTTAAGTATCGCAGATTCTTTACAATCTTTGCCCTTCTTAGTATGTTGTTCAACGCTGGTTTGGTACCGGGCTATATCGTGGTAACTCGTTTACTTCAACTTGGTGATACAGTTTGGGCCTTGATTGTTCCAATGCTTCTCTCACCATTTAACATCATCTTGATGCGATCCTTCTTCAAGAAGACTATCCCAGAAGCCATTCTTGAATCCGCTCGTATCGATGGTGCCAGTGAAGCCCGGATCTTCTTCCAAATCTGTTTGCCATTGTCACTACCAGGTATCGCAACCATCACGCTCTTGACAGCTCTTGGTTTCTGGAATGACTGGTTCAACGCCCTTCTTTATATCAAGAGTGACAACTTGTATCCATTGCAATATTTGCTCATGCAAATCCAACAAAATATGGACTACATCGCCAAAGCAGTCGGCCTATCTGGTCAACTGGGAGTTGCTCTTCCAAAAGAAACAGGTCGTATGGCCATGGTTGTAGTTGCAACCCTTCCAATCGCAATTTTGTACCCATTCTTCCAACGCTACTTTGTAAAAGGTTTGACTATCGGTGGTGTGAAAGAATAGTGCTTGTTGAGAAGAACATTTCTCGTTTCCAAACTTCCCTTGCGTGAAGTTAATACTCTTCGAAAATCTCTTCAAACCGCGTCAACGTCGCCTTGCCGTAGGTATGATTACTGACTTCGTCAGTTTCATCTACAACCTCAAAACAGTGTTTTGAGCAGCCTGCGGCTAGTTTCCTAGTTTGCTCTTTGATTTTCATTGAGTATAAGATCATTACATTGTTTATAAGTTTAAAAATAAAAAAAAGGAGTTTTTGTCATGAAAAACTGGAAAAAATATGCTTTTGCATCTGCTAGTGTAGTCGCTTTGGCTGCTGGTCTTGCTGCTTGTGGAAATCTTTCAGGTAACAATAAGAAAGCCGCTGATTCAGCTTCAGGTGAAAAACCTGTTATCAAAATGTACCAAATCGGTGACAAACCAGATAATTTGGATGAATTGCTAGAAAATGCCAACAAAATCATCGGAGAAAAAGTTGGTGCTAAATTGGATATCCAATATCTTGGATGGGGTGACTATGATAAGAAAATGTCAGTTATCACATCATCTGGTGAAAACTACGATATCGCCTTTGCATCTAACTATGTTGTAAATGCTCAAAAAGGTGCTTATGCTGACTTGACTGACTTGTACAAGAAAGAAGGAGCAGAGCTTTACAAAGCGCTTGACCCAGCTTACATCAAGGGTAATACTGTAAACGGTAAAATTTACGCAGTTCCAGTTGCAGCCAACGTTGCATCATCTCAAAACTTCGCCTTCAACGGAACACTTCTTGCTAAATACGGTATCGATATTTCAGGTGTTACTTCATACGAAACACTTGAACCAGTCTTGAAACAAATCAAAGAAAAAGCTCCAGATGTAGTACCATTTGCGGTTACGAAGAACTTCATCCCATCTGATAACTTTGACTACCCAGTTCCAAATGGACTTCCATTTGTTATCGACCTTGAAGGAGATACTACTAAGATTGTAAACCGTTACGAAGTACCTCGTTTCAAAGAACACTTGAAGACTCTTCACAAATTCTATGAAGCTGGATACATTCCAAAAGACGTAGCAACAAGCGATACTTCATTTGACCTTCAACAAGATACTTGGTTCGTTCGTGAAGAAACAGTAGGACCAGCTGACTATGGTAACAGCTTGCTTTCACGTGTTGCGAACAAAGATATCCAAATCAAACCAATCACTAACTTCATCAAGAAAAACCAAACAACACAAGTTGCTAACTTTGTCATCTCAAACAACTCTAAGAACAAAGAAAAATCAATGGAAGTGTTGAACCTCTTGAACACTAACCCAGAACTCTTGAACGGTCTTGTTTACGGTCCAGAAGGCAAGAACTGGGAAAAAATTGAAGGTAAAGAAAACCGTGTTCGCGTTCTTGATGGATACAAAGGAAACACTCACATGGGTGGATGGAACACTGGTAACAACTGGATTCTTTACATCAACGAAAACGTTACAGACCAACAAATCGAAGATTCTAAGAAACAATTGGCTGAAGCTAAAGAATCTCCAGCGCTTGGATTCATCTTTAACACTGACAGTGTGAAATCTGAAATCTCAGCAATCTCTAACACAATGCAACAATTCGATACAGCTATCAACACTGGTACTGTAGACCCAGACAAAGCTATTCCAGAATTGATGGAAAAATTGAAATCTGAAGGTGCCTACGATAAAGTATTGAACGAAATGCAAAAACAATACGATGAATTCTTGAAAAACAAAAAATCATAAGATTAATTGATTTCGTGTATTCATTCCTAATTCCTAAAAACTGAATCACTGTTTTCCTCAGGTTTGTTTGGGGAAGGCAGTGATTTTTTGAAACGAGAGCATGGATATCCATGTTTCCTTATCACTATTTAACCATTCAGGAAATCTCAAGCACCATTTAGGATTTGGAGTAAGGATTTAGGAAAATATAGCTTATATTAGAGATGTCTTGAGTTTATAAAGGAGAGTTCAAATGAAAAAGTATCAGCTTCTACTCAAAATAAGTGCAGTCTTCTCTTACCTATTTTTCGTATTTGGTCTTTCTCAGCTGACGCTTATTGTTCAAAATTATTGGCAATTTTCTTCTCAAGTAGGAAATTTTTTCTGGATTCAAAATATCTTGAGTTTGCTATTTAGCGGAGTCATGATTTGGATTCTAGTTAAGACAGGCCATGGTTATCTCTTTCGCATTCCGAGAAAAAAATGGCTTTGGTATTCGATTTTGACAGTACTAGTGGTAGTGTTCCAGATCTCTTTTAACGTTCAGACAGCTAAACATGTTCAGTCAACTGCTGAAGGTTGGGCCGTATTGATCGGTTATAGTGGGACCAACTTTGCTGAGCTAGGTATCTATATAACTTTGTTCTTTCTGACTCCACTTATGGAAGAGCTAATCTATAGAGGATTACTGCAACACGCCTTTTTTAAGCATTCGAGATTTGGCCTTGATTTGCTTCTTCCGTCCATTTTATTTGCTCTTCCTCATTTTTCAAGCCTGCCTAGTTTGTTAGATATCTTCGTCTTTGCAACATCTGGCATCATCTTTGCTAGTTTGACCCGCTATACCAAGAGCATTTATCCTTCCTATGCGGTGCATGTGATTAATAATATTTTCGCAACATTACCATTTTTGCTGACTTTTTTACACAGGGTGTTTGGGTAAAATAATGGCATAAGAGTTAGGAATTATAGTTTTTCAATTTATAAGCGAGTTTCAGGAGGTAAATGAGTATGACACCATTAAAATGGTTCGCTGGAGGAAGTGAAAGACGTTGTGAAGCCCTGACGATCATAAATCATCTACTGGAAGATATAAAGGATACGCCTCAACTTGCTCCTTTGAAAAATCAGTTAGTGAGTTATAAAAGACGATTAAAGGATGATGGGACCTCTACTCCGTTTATTCTGAGCCAAATGAACGTTGACATCTCACGTGTGTTGATTGACAATAAGCTGACTTTGTCAGAAAGTCAAGCTGAGCAGATCAAAAAATTGAGAGAATTGTCGTTGATTCGCTATGGTTACTGATGAAGTGCAGGGATAAGCACCTTTCTACAATTTCCAGTCAAATAAATTGCATTCGTTTTCTCAAGCAGGTATACTAGTATAGTTAGATGAAAAATTCTGAAAATTTAAGAATAGAAAAGAGAACAAATCTTATGGCAAAAGATATTCGTGTCTTACTTTACTACCTTTATACTCCAATTGAAAATGCAGAGCAATTTGCTGCAGACCACTTGGCTTTCTGTAAATCAATCGGCCTGAAAGGTCGTATCCTAGTCGCTGACGAAGGAATTAACGGAACAGTTTCAGGTGACTATGAAACAACTCAAAAATACATGGACTACGTTCACAGCCTCCCAGGCATGGAAGACCTCTGGTTCAAGATTGACGAAGAAAATGAACAAGCCTTCAAGAAGATGTTTGTTCGCTACAAGAAAGAGATTGTCCACCTTGGTTTGGAAGACAACGACTTTGATAACGACATCAACCCACTTGAAACAACAGGTGCTTACTTGTCTCCAAAAGAATTCAAAGAAGCTCTTCTTGACGAAGATACCGTTGTCCTTGACACACGTAACGATTACGAGTACGACCTAGGACACTTCCGTGGAGCTATCCGCCCAGACATCCGCAACTTCCGTGAGTTGCCACAATGGGTTCGTGACAACAAGGAAAAATTCATGGACAAACGTGTCGTGGTTTACTGTACAGGTGGCGTTCGCTGTGAGAAATTCTCAGGCTGGATGGTCCGTGAAGGCTACAAAGATGTCGGTCAATTGCACGGAGGAATCGCGACTTACGGTAAAGACCCTGAAGTCCAAGGTGAGCTTTGGGATGGGAAAATGTACGTCTTTGACGAGCGTATCGCCGTAGATGTTAACCATGTCAACCCAACCATCGTAGGAAAAGACTGGTTTGATGGAACACCATGTGAACGTTATGTCAACTGTGGAAATCCATTCTGTAACCGTCGTATCTTAACATCAGAAGAAAATGAAGACAAGTACCTTCGTGGTTGCTCACACGAGTGTCGTGTTCACCCACGTAACCGCTATGTTTCAGAAAATGAATTGACACAAGCTGAAGTTGTCGAGCGCCTAGCTGCTATCGGTGAAAGCTTGGATTAAGCTGCTACAGTATAAGATTAAACAGTCCTCAGGGGCTGTTTTTCTATGCTTTTTACTCAAAAATCTAAAGTTTGTTTCTGTATCTTTCAGGAAAATAAGGTATACTATATGTAAACGATTTCAAAGGAGTCCAGTTATGACGAAAACATTTTTTATTCCAAATAAACAGAGCATTTTAGGAGAACAGGAAATTTTGACTGCCAAGTCCATCTTGGCTTTGGTAGATGGTTTGGAGTCACATAGCTATGATGCCGTCTATCTCCGTCAGCCTCTTAACCGTCTCGAGTATATCGAGTGTGCGATAGTGGGGCAATCACAATTTCTTTTTAAGGTCAGTTATGCTGATGGTCAAAAGGGTTACCGTGTCGATCTTCCTGAGCTACTAACGAAGACAGACTGGGAGATCATCAAGTCATTTTTAGAAGCCCTGCTTGCTTACACAGGAACGGAGATTGAGGGGCTCGATGATTTTGACTTTGAAGCTTATTTCCAAGCAGGTATTCAAGCCCATCTGGCTGATAGTGCAGCCCGCTTTACGATTTGCCAAGGAATTTTTAATCCTGTTTTCTTTAGTCATGAGGATTTGAAAAGCTTTTTAGGGGAAGATGGCTTGGCTCAGTTTGAAGCATGTGTACGTGCGGTTCAAGAGACAGACGCCTACTTTGCAAGAGTTTCCTTCTATCAGGATGGAGAAGGGCAAGTGCATGGCGTTTACCATCTGGCTCAAGGAGTCAAGACAGTGTTACCGAGAGAACCGTTTGTTCCTGCAGCCTATATTGAGCAATTGCTGGATAAGGAAGTCCAGTGGGAAATTGACTTGGTTCAAATCACAGGAGATGGCTCTAAACCAGAAGACTATGAAGCAATTGCCCGCTTGGACTATGCAAAATTCCTAGAGTCACTACCATCAGCATCTTACCACCAACTAGATGCCAATCAATTAGAAGTGCAACCCATCTTAGACAAAGATTTTAAAACATTGGCACAAGAAAAGTAAAGCAGAAGCAGGTCAATCGACTTGCTTTTTAGCATATAAAAAATCCTGCCATGAAAGACAGGATTAAAGTTTAAAGAAAGGCCAAGATACGGAGGTAATCTCCAATCAGTGCGACTTCAGCTACAAAGAAGAGGAGGATAATGACTCCATTCACAAGGACAGACAAGAATAATTGATAGAAGGAGTCGGTTTCACTTGATTGACTTGGTCTTGTAATGATATGGAGACTGGCAAGCAGAATGATTCCAATGCTAATCACACACAAGAGAGCAGTAAATCGCAGGCTGTCAAAGAAGGCAAAGAAACTAGCAATAGCAGTGAGGAAGATTGGAATTGCTAAGAGTTGACTATATTGTTGGAGAACCTTTTCTAGCGTCCAGTCCTTTTCTTGGTAGATAAATCGTCTCACGACGAAACTACCCAAGAGGAATGAAAAGAGAAAGAGAGTGGTTGCGACCAAGATAGAAATGATTGAGAAGAGCCCCAAAGGAGCCAGTTGCTCAGGGAAGTGACTGTTTATAGTTGCTATATGTCCATAGTAGGCTTGTTTGATGTGGTAGATACTAAAGAAAAATGAAGATGAAGAAAATAGAATAAGCAAGATAAAGGCCGTGTAGCTATGCTTACTACTTGTTTCAAGATTGCTTGTTGGAGATTTGAGAGCTTCTAATAGCCAAGACCAAAATAGTGAGATTTCTTCCTTTAATCGAGCAGTTTTGTGGGGGTCGATTTCTGGGATATAAGGACTTTCTAAGGATTTGCTGAGAAGAAGGGGCTCTTTCGTAGTAGTTTTTTGCTGAGGGAGTGCTTCTTGACTCTCTTCAGCTATAGTGACTTTTTCTGTTTCCCCAGAAAGATCTTGCTCTTCTTCAGTAGAATCTAATGCCTTCTTTTCTTCTATTTCTGTTCTCGCTTCACCGTTTTCAGGCGTTTCAATTTTCTCTTCTTGCTGGCTTTCAAGTTCGACTTCAGCTTGAGAGACGTCCTCCTCTACTTGAGTATTTTTTTCAATTGGTGTATCGGGATCGGCTATCGTTTCTTCGGCCTTGTCTGCAACATCTTGGGCTTGTTCATCAGGCTTGTTCTTGCTTGTTGTTTTTACAAAATCATTACTTTCAAACCATTCTTGTTTCATGGTAGAACCTCCTTTTTAGTGGGCTATGCGTTATAGTGGTCGATATAAATAGGTTTGTTAAGGTCTGTTGGATGTAATTTCAAGACTAATATAATCATCAGCCTTAGCTATGAGTTGACCTTTTGTATCAGTTTTTTCAGTTTTGTAAGGGTTACTTAATTCGTTGGGGTGGCGTTGACTCTCGTCTTTCGATAACTGATAAATAGGACCATAGTGACTTGAGATGTCTAAGTTGATTTCTTGGCTTTCTTTTTGAGTTAGCGTGATACTGAGTTCATTTTTAGAAGTTAGTTCTACCTTACCATATACTTTAATATTGTCAACGTAGAAGTGATTTTCTGTTGACTCAAGCTGACTATCTGTCAGCTCTGTATCAAAGATATTAATGATATTGGGTGTCGTGAATTTGCTGTTTTTGATACGGCTTCCTTCAATTCGGAGGAGATAGCCGTTTGTATTGAGGGTCGCATTTTCAAGGCTAGCATTGATGATGGTAGTTTGTCCACGATTGGCTGAGATGTTGATTCCTTTTAGAGTTCTTCCTTTTGGCAATTGGAGGATAACTTCTTCAAAACGACTAGAGTAGCTACTTGCGATATGGAGAATTCCGCCAATACCAGAAGAAGGAAACGGACCTTCAGACAGTTTCTTATCAGAGAGGCTCAGAGTTTTATCGTTTTGATTCGTAACAAGATCATGGTGAGCAGAGAGTGATGGATGGTAAGAAATGTGGATTTGATCATCCAAAGAGTCTGTGATGGTCAGCGCGTGTTGGTGGAGAGTGATTTCTAGGTTTTCGACTTCCTTGCCAAAGGTCAACTCTTCCATCCGACTATCGTAGACAGGTTCCTTGGACATGGCAAGTAGGCTCTTGATCCCGTCAGATTGGATACCTACAAAGAGCAGGATAAATCCGATAATAGTAGTCACCACACCAAAAATGAGAAATCCTTTTGTCCATTTACGCATGCTGGTCACCTCTCTTTCTTTTTTTAAGAACAAATTGCACCAGGCGAACAATGAGTAGGCCGAAGAAGTGGGCTACATAGGAAATACCTAGTAAGACTAGTGAAGAAGCACCGATAGCCAGTAAACCAGCACCAAAAATCAAGATAAAGGCTGATTTAGCTTGGGCTAGGACAGTGAAACTTTCAACTAAAAATAGGAATCCGCCGATGATACCAAGTATGGAAACTGCAAAGAAAGCCAGAATGACAGTCAAAGCAGCCACAAGGATTCCGAACAGGGACACGAGGATGGCGATTCCCAAAGGAATACCGATGGGTGCTGCAAGCAAAGCTAATAAGGCGATATGCAAAATTTGTCGGTTATTTTTTTGAGCGGGTGCTTCATTGATTTTTTTATCGAGGAGATTGGAGAGAACTTCGTGGGCTGCTTCCTTAGGAGTTCCCAAGCTAGCGATGAGTTCTTCTTCTCCTTCGACTCCAGTATCGTCAAAGAGTTCCCTGAAATAGTCCATGGCTTCAATACGGTCTGCTTCAGGTAGTTTCTTGAGATAGAGTTCTAGCTGAGTCAGGTATTCAGTTCTTGTCATGGCGGATACTCCCTTCTATGATGCCATTGATGGTGTCTGTATAGAGTGTCCATTCATCTTTTAGGGTCACGAGCTGCTCTAAACCACGGTCTGTTAAGGAGTAGTATTTGCGCATGCGACCTTGGAACTCTCTAGAATAGGTTGTCAGAAAGCTATTTCCCTCCAATTTTTTTAGAATAGGATAGAGTGTAGATTCTTTGATATTAGCGATAAGCTTAATGGTCTGGCTAATCTCATAACCATAAGAATCATCCTGCTCCAGTACAGCCAAGATGAGAAATTCAATCAAGGCAGAGGATGTTGGAAAGTACATGGGAAACCTCCTTTTCTAATGTGTAAGATTTTTATATATAATTTTTCTACACATACATTGTACATCTAAAAGAAAGCCCTGTCAAGAAAAATGTGTAAAATTTTTATATATAAAAAACTTCTAGAAAAAACTAGAAGTTTAGAGGATTTTATCAGCTCTGTCCACTGTAAAGAGGGCCACAGTCATCAGGATATCGACGAGCAAGAGGGCAGCTACAGCTGGCACCCAAGAGTGGAAGAGGTCAAAACTGTAACCGAAGAGAGTCGGCCCAAAGGCTGCTAGGATATAGCCTCCTGTTTGA
This sequence comes from Streptococcus mitis, assembly GCF_946188585.1. Lineage (GTDB taxonomy): Bacteria > Bacillota > Bacilli > Lactobacillales > Streptococcaceae > Streptococcus > Streptococcus mitis_DG. The sequence goes on along the minus strand of NZ_CAMHVI010000002.1, from coordinate 346,250 downwards.
GATAGACCAGACAATTGGGCTGTCTTTTCAGGAGCGCTTGTCTTGAGTGAAAAGTTGACCATGAGATAGGGGAAGAGGGCGCTGGTTGCGGTTCCAATGAGGAGATGGATGGCAAGCCAGTAAAAGAAATTACTAACAGGGAAAAAGAGCATGGAAATGCCGACAACACCAGCTAGTGAAACCAGAGTGAGCATGAGCTGACGGTTGCGAGTTGACAAGCTAGTTGTCAGGCTTGGGATGGTCATTGAAAAAGGAATGCTAATCAGAGAGAAGATAGATGTCAGCAAGCCAGCTTCGTGACTGGATAGGCCTGCATGGATGGCCATGGTAGGTAGCCAGGTCATAGCAGTGTAAAAGAGCAAGGATTGAAAACCGGCAAAGATAATCACTGCCCAGACCTGTTTATTATGCATGACCTTTGTTTTGTTTTTTTGTTTGGTTTGTGGAGCCAGTCTGTGATTATAGCGGTGATTTGGCAGCCAGACCAAAAAAGTTGCTAGGCAGAGCAGGGTGAGGAGGATGATCAGTCCTTTCCAAGAGCTGGCTTGTGTAATGGGCACGGCTAGATAGGAAGCCAGAGCAGTCGCAATCCCCATAGAAGTTACATATAAGGTGGTCAGAAAACCAATTTTCTTTGGTTGATTGGCTTGGATAAGACTAGGAAGCAGAACGTTGATGACTGCGATACTTGCCCCAACCATCAAGGTTCCTAGATAGAGGAGGGGTAGATTGATTAGTCGAATCAGAGAACCGATAGTCAAGAAGAAAAGGCTATAGGTGAAGAGATGCTCCAAGCCGATTTTCTGAGCCAGTCGGGTAGAAAATAGCGAGAAGAGGGTAAACATGAGGAGGGGAAGGCTGGTCAAAACACCAAGTGAACTAACTTCTACTCCCAGACCTTGCGAAATATCCCCCAAAATAATGGGTAAAACAGTAAAAGGAGTCCGCAAGGAAACACCAATTAGGATAATACCTGGAACAAAAAAGAGTGATTGCTTTTTCATATAATACCTCTTCTAGCTGATTTTAATAACAGCTTATTTTAAGGCTTTTTCACTATAATGTCAAGTAAGGTTTCGGGCTTTCAAGATAAAAATGGGAAAGTCTTGAAAATTATGATAAAATAGTGGAAGGAAATCTATACATTGGAGAAAAACTGTGTCTGAAAAGCAAAAAATCAGCGTATTGATGTCGGTCTATATCAAGGAAAATCCGACATTTTTAAAGGATGCTATTGAGAGTGTTCAAAATCAGACCCTGAAACCGAGTGAGTTGGTTCTGGTTGAGGATGGGCCTTTGACACCTGAGCTCTATCAGGTGTTAAACCAAGTGGAGGCTGAGTCTGAAATTCCAGTGAAACGCTGTCCTCTTGAGCAGAATCAAGGTTTGGGTCTGGCTCTTCGACAGGGTGTTTTGCAGTGTCAGTACGACATCATCGCTCGTATGGATACGGATGATATAGCTGTTCCAGACCGTTTTGAGAAACAGGTTCAGCTAATGGAGAAGGAGAACCTCGACCTATTAGGTGGCCATATTGCAGAGTTTATTGACAATCCTGATGAGATTGTTTCTTACCGTCGTGTTCCAACCAAACATGCAGATATTGTAGCTTATCAAAGGATGAGAAGTGCCTTTAACCACATGACTGTCATGTTCAAGAAGGACATGGTTCTCAAGGCAGGCAACTATGAGGATGGCCTTTATATGGAGGATGACCTCCTCTGGCTCAATATGATTGCTGCAGGAGCTAAGACTGGAAATCTGGATCAAATCTTGTGTAAGGTTCGTGTAGGAGCAGGGATGTTTGAGCGTCGTGGGGGACTGCGTTACCTCAAACTCTATCGTCAGGCTCGTCAACGAATGCTGAAGAGGGGGCAAATTTCTTACATGGAATATGCTAAGAGTGTTGCGATTCAGATGGTTGTTGCCCTTTGTCCAGGATTTGTCAGACAGTTTATTTTTATGAAACTGTTACGAAAAAGCAATTAAAAGATTGTAGCAAATCGTAAACTAGAGAAAAAGTGCTATAATAACAATATAATACTCTTCGAAAATCTCTTCAAACCGTGTCAACGTCGTCTTGCCGTGGATATATGTTCCTGACTTTGTCAGTCTTATCCACAACCTCAAAACAGTCTTTTGAGCAGCCTGCGGCTAGTTTCCTAGTTTGCTCTTTGATTTTCATTGAGTATAACCATCCAACTCTTTTAAGGAGGAGTAAATTTCTATGAATAAAAAACTCACAGATTATGTCATTGATCTGGTGGAAATTTTAAATAAACAACAAAAACAAGTCTTCTGGGGAATATTTGATATTTTCAGTATGGTGGTTTCCATCATTGTATCTTATATTTTATTCTATGGATTGATTAATCCAGCACCTGTTGACTACATTATCTATACGAGTTTGGCCTTCCTGTTCTATCAATTGATGATTGGATTTTGGGGGTTGAACGCTAGTATTAGTCGTTACAGCAAAATTACGGATTTTATGAAAATCTTTTTTGGTGTGACTGCTAGCAGCGTCTTGTCATATAGTATCTGCTATGCTTTCTTGCCACTCTTTTCAATCCGTTTTATCGTGCTCTTTATCTTGTTGAGTACCTTCTTGATTTTATTGCCACGGATTACTTGGCAGTTAATCTACTCTAAACGCAAAAAAGGAAGTGGTGATGGAGAACACCGTCGGACTTTCTTGATTGGTGCTGGCGATGGTGGAGCCCTCTTTATGAACAGCTACCAACACCCAACCAGTGATTTGGAACTTGTTGGTATTTTGGATAAGGATGCTAAGAAAAAGGGACAAAAACTCGGTGGTATCCCTGTTTTGGGCTCTTATGATAATCTGCCTGAATTAGCTAAACGCCATCAAATCGAGCGTGTTATTGTTGCAATTCCGTCGCTTGATCCGTCAGAGTATGAACGTATCCTGCAAATGTGTAATAAGCTGGGTGTCAAATGTTACAAGATGCCTAAGGTTGAAACAGTTGTTCAGGGGCTTCACCAAGCAGGTGGAGGCTTCCAGAAGATTGATATCACAGACCTTTTGGGCCGTCAGGAAATTCGTCTTGACGAATCGCGTCTGGGAGCAGAACTTACTGGAAAAACAATCTTGGTTACAGGGGCTGGTGGTTCAATCGGTTCTGAAATCTGTCGCCAAGTTAGCCGCTTCAATCCTGAACGTATTGTCTTGCTCGGTCACGGGGAAAACTCAATCTACCTTGTGTATCATGAATTAATTCGTAAGTTCCAAGGGATTGATTATGTTCCAGTTATCGCAGATATTCAAGACTATGACCGTCTCTTGCAAGTCTTTGAGCAGTATAAACCAGCTATTGTTTATCATGCGGCGGCCCACAAGCACGTTCCTATGATGGAACGCAATCCAAAAGAAGCCTTCAAAAACAATATCCGTGGAACCTACAATGTTGCTAGGGCTGTTGATGAAGCCAAAGTACCTAAAATGGTTATGATTTCGACAGATAAGGCGGTCAATCCCCCTAATGTTATGGGAGCGACCAAGCGCGTAGCTGAGTTGATTGTCACTGGCTTTAACCAACGTAGCCAATCGACCTACTGTGCAGTTCGTTTTGGGAATGTTCTTGGTAGCCGTGGTAGTGTGATTCCAGTCTTTGAACGTCAGATTGCTGAAGGTGGGCCTGTAACGGTAACAGACTTCCGCATGACCCGTTACTTCATGACCATTCCAGAAGCTAGCCGTTTGGTTATCCATGCTGGTGCTTATGCCAAGGATGGAGAAGTCTTTATCCTTGATATGGGCAAACCAGTCAAGATTTATGACTTGGCCAAGAAAATGGTCCTTCTAAGTGGACACACCGAAAGCGAAATTCCAATTGTTGAAGTTGGAATCCGTCCAGGTGAAAAACTCTACGAAGAACTCTTGGTATCAACTGAACTTGTTGATAACCAAGTTATGGATAAGATTTTCGTTGGTAAGGTTAATGTCATGCCTCTAGAAGCCATCGATCAAAAGATTGAAGAGTTCCGCACTCTCAGTGGAGATGAGTTGAAGCAAGCTATTATCGCCTTTGCTAATCAAACAACCCACGTTGAATAAAAAAGAAAAATGCATATTATCAGGTCTGAAGAACCTTGGTAATATGCATTTTGTTATGTAGAGACTTATACTCTTCAAAAATCTCTTCAAACCACGTCAACGTCGCCTTGCCGTAGAAATATGTTCCTGACTACGTCAGTTCCATCTACAACCTCAAAGCAATACCTTGAGCAACCTGCGGCTAGTTTCCTAGTTTGCTCTTTAATTTTCATTGAGTATTACTTCATTTTCTTATGAAATGGAGTTGTTGCCCAGTCTCCGTTATGTTATTGGAAATACGCCAAAACTTCTAAGGGTTTGTGGGTGATATAATCAGGCTGATAGTTTAGCAAGTCTGTTTGCTCTCCAAATCCCCAAGTGACGGCCAATTTCTGAATGCCTGTTTCTTGAGCTCCTAGCATATCAAACTTGGTATCACCGATGATAATGGCTTGTTCAGGTGCTAGTTGATGTGCCTGCAAGGCTTGGCGAATGACATCGGCCTTATGAGGTGCTTTAGGGCTGGAACCATAAATGCCATCAAAGAAATGATGGATTCCCAAGTTTTTAGTCATATCCTGAGCGATTGGAGTGTTTTTTGTCGTGGTGATATAGAGAGGGTAATTCTTGGATAGTTCTTGAAGCAATTCTACAATCTGAGGGAAAAGCTGAGCTTCATGGATACCTTTTGCCTTGTAGTAAGAACGGTATATCTGCACGGCTTCAGAAATTTGTTCTTTGGGCAGGCAGGTCGCAAAACTACTTTCAAGGGGCGGTCCCATAAAACCACGAATCGTTTTGGCATCAGGGCTAGGCACCCCCAGCTCCTTAAAGGTATGGGTAAAGGCATTGTGAATCCCGATAGAACTGTCGACGAGGGTTCCATCCAGATCAAAAAAGATAGCTGTGATAGAGGTCATAGTTTCTCCTATTTGATAAACTTATTCTCCGAAAATTTCTTTTTGGAGGCGACGACCAGTAGGGGTGGCAGCGAGTCCACCTTCCGCTGTTTCACGAAAGGCAGTTGGCATGCTTGCTCCTACTTGGTACATGGCATCGATAACTTCATCCACAGGAATTTTAGATTCGATACCTGCCAGGGCCATGTCTGCTGCGATGAAGGCAAAGCTAGCTCCCATGGCATTACGTTTAACACAGGGAACTTCAACCAAGCCGGCAACAGGGTCACAGATGAGGCCTAGCATATTTTTAATGACAAAGGCAATAGCTTGACTGGCTTGGTAGGGTGTTCCACCTGCAGCTATAGTCAAGGCTGCAGCACTCATAGCAGAGGCCGAACCAACCTCGGCCTGACAGCCACCCTCAGCACCTGAAATAGAGGCATTGTTTGCGATGACTAGTCCAAAGGCACCGGCAGCAAAGAGGAAATCCAGCTGTTGCTCGTGGCTGAGGTCTAATTTTCCAATAGCAGCAGTTAGAACTGAGGGCAGACAGCCAGCACTTCCAGCAGTCGGAGTGGCACAGACCAAGCCCATTTTGGCATTGTGTTCATTGACTGCGATGGCATTTCGGGCAGCAGAGAGAATCGTGTAATCCGACAGAGTTTTTCCGTTTTTGATGTAGTGGTCCAGCTTGGCAGCATCTCCACCTGTCAGGCCACTACGAGATTTATTTTCATTGAGGCCAAGTTGGACAGAGGCTTTCATGACTTCCAGATTGCGTTCCATGAGAAGGAGAACCTCTTTACGTTCACGACCTGTCAATTCAAACTCCGTTGTAATCATGAGTTCTGCGACATTTCCTTGAAAGTCCAGTTCTGCCTGCTCAACCAATTCTTTGATAGAATAAAACATGCTTCCTCCTATTTAAAGAAATTGACATTGTGGAGATGAGGGATTTCTCGAATTTCCTCGATGGCCTCATCACAGTTGCGACTGTCGACTTCGATAATCATAATGGCTTTTTCACCAGCTTTTTCACGAGTAACATTCATCTGGGCGATATTGATACCATAGCGTGAAAGGGCTTCTGTTACGAGGGCGATCATACCTGGAATATCTTGATGAACGATGATGATAGTCGGTGTATTCATATTGAGAGAGACGGCAAAACCATTGAGTTCGGTTACCTGAATATTTCCTCCACCGATAGAAATACCAGTCACGCTGATGGTCTTGTGAGCATTTTTGACGGTAATTTTAGTGGTGTTTGGGTGAGGAGCATTGCTGTCTTTTTGAATAGTCCAGACAATCTTGATGCCACGCTTGTGGGCAATTTCCAGACTATTTGGAATTTCAGGATCATCTGTATCCATGCCCAAAATACCAGCAACAAGGGCTAGGTCTGTTCCGTGACCACGATAGGTCTTGGCAAATGAGTTAAATAGTTGGAATTCGACTTCTGTCGGAGTATCATCAAAAATGGAAGAGACAATCTTCCCAATACGAACAGCACCAGCGGTATGGCTACTAGATGGGCCAATCATAACTGGTCCGATGATATCAAAGACAGATTGAAAACGAAGTGATTTCATCAGTTTCCCCTTATAAAAATTCTTATCTCTATTATATCAAAGAATGAGGGGCTTGGCTTTAATTGTGGATGAAAACCTTTTTAATGCCACAAACAGCATAAAATAGCGACTTTTATGACAAAAATGGCTTATTTAGGGAAATAAAAAATAATTTTGTAATATTTCTACATAAAAGTGTCAAGAAACGGTAATATTTAAAGGGTATGATAGAACTATAGAAAGAAGGAGAATTTTCAAATATGAAATCAACAACTAAAAAGATTAAAACAACTCTTGCAGGAGTAGCTGCCTTGTTTGCAGTATTTGCTCCATCATTTGTATCCGCTCAAGAATCATCAACTTACACTGTTAAAGAAGGTGATACACTTTCAGAAATCGCTGAAACTCACAACACAACTGTTGAGAAATTGGCAGAAAACAACCACATTGACAACATCCATATGATTTATGTTGGTCAAGAGTTGGTTATCGATGGCCCTGTAGCGCCTGCTGCAACACCAGCGCCAACTACTTATGCAGCACCAGCTGCTCAAGATGAAACTGTTTCAGCTCCAGCAGCAGAAACTACAGAAGTAGCAGAAGAAGCAGCTCCAGTGGCAAGCGCACCTGCAGCAGAAGAAACTGTTACTACAGCAGAAACTTCAGCACCAGCTGCAACTGTAAGCGGATCTGAAGCAGAAGCTAAAGAATGGATTGCTCAAAAAGAATCAGGTGGTAGCTACACAGCTACAAACGGCCAATATATCGGACGTTACCAATTGACAGATTCATACTTGAATGGTGACTACTCAGCTGCTAACCAAGAACGTGTGGCAGATGCCTATGTTGCAGGACGTTACGGTTCATGGACTGCTGCTAAAAACTTCTGGCTTAACAACGGCTGGTATTAAGAAATAGAAAAAGAGCCTTTGATGGCTCTTTTTGTGTGCTTTTATTTGACAAAAGACAATTTTTAAATAGTAGTAATGACAGATTGCTTACGGCTGACGGGATTCTGGAGTTTCTCCAGCTGAATTAGTGCGATTATTACTGTTGGTATCGCGAACTTCAGCATTATTACTATTGGTATTCGTATCTCCTTGGGTTCCTGTAGTATCAGTAGCTTGATCTCGTGTATTGACAGCAGTATTTCCCCCACTTCTAGCACTATCAGATGAGTATTGCTCGCTTGCAGGTGCTTGTGAATTATATCTGTACCCATTTGACTCAGTATAGCTTGGAGTGTAGCTACCTACTTCTGAAGAAAAGCTTTCTCTTCCCTCAACGTTACTAGTCGTTTCTGTTTCTTTTTTATTAGACTTTTGTTCTTCTTCCTTTTTGGTCAAGACTTCAACTTGCTTTTGGAATTTTGAAATCAGTTCTTGAATGGGTTTTATTTTTTCATCAATAGTGGCTTGTTCGCTTGTGGAGTTGACACTTTTAATAATTTCTAGTATTTTTTGTAAGGAAGTGATGGCTGTTTCAAGTGTTTGTTTATCTCCGAATTGGCTATCGGATTCCTTTATATCTAATTTTAAAGCTTTTTCAGTATAATGATTAGTGATTTTATCGGCCGTAGAAGTAAGAAAATCTGCTAATGTCTTTTTGCCTTCGTCAGTGGTCGGCTTTAATTCTTGAATTTTTTTCCAATCCTCTATAATCGTTTCAGAATCAATATTGAAGTTTTTAATAGCATTTTTTACTTGTTCGACATCTTGTCCATTCTTATGTTGTTTGCTGAGAGCGATGTTCCCTCTCTCTGCTTGGATATGTTCTTGATGAATGACTAAACCTATTAAAAGTCCAAGACCTACAACAATAATGATAGTAAAAATAGTATTTTTTGATGTTAGAATATCTTTGTAGTTTTTCACAATCGTACTACGTACATGGATGGTAGTATCTTAAAGGGATCATGTACGACTTCCTCCTCATTACAGTATATCATTTTTAGCTTATTTTATAAATAAGTTTATAAGTAGAATCGAGATTTACCTGTTCATTGCCCTTTTTTAATTATTTTTCTGTTTCTATCAAATAGAATATCAGATTATCAGCCTCTTTCTTGTCTTCTTCAACCAAGCATGTTATAATGAATACTGCTCAAGCGACCTTCAATCGTGAAGCACACACGACCTTCAATCGTGAATAAACGAATAGATGGGAGACTTACCATGAGTGATAACTCTAAAACACGTGTTGTCGTGGGGATGAGTGGTGGTGTTGATTCGTCGGTGACGGCTCTTTTGCTCAAGGAGCAGGGCTACGATGTGATCGGCATCTTCATGAAGAACTGGGATGACACAGATGAAAACGGCGTCTGTACGGCGACCGAAGATTACAAGGATGTGGCTGCGGTGGCAGATCAGATCGGCATTCCCTACTACTCTGTCAATTTTGAAAAAGAGTACTGGGACCGCGTTTTTGAATATTTCCTAGCGGAATACCGTGCAGGGCGCACGCCAAATCCAGATGTTATGTGTAACAAGGAAATCAAGTTCAAGGCCTTTTTGGACTATGCCATGACCTTGGGGGCAGACTATGTAGCGACTGGGCATTATGCCCGAGTGGCGCGTGATGAGGATGGCATCGTTCACATGCTTCGTGGCGTGGACAATGGCAAGGACCAAACCTATTTCCTCAGCCAACTGTCGCAAGAACAACTCCAAAAAACCATGTTCCCCTTGGGACATTTGGAAAAGCCTGAAGTTCGCAGACTAGCAGAAGAAGCAGGCCTTGCAACTGCTAAGAAGAAAGACTCGACAGGGATTTGCTTTATCGGAGAAAAGAACTTTAAAAATTTCCTCAGCAACTACCTGCCAGCTCAGCCTGGCCGTATGATGACTGTGGATGGTCGCGATATGGGCGAGCATGCAGGCCTTATGTATTATACGATTGGTCAGCGTGGCGGGCTTGGTATCGGTGGACAACACGGTGGTGACAATGCCCCTTGGTTCGTTGTCGGAAAAGATCTGAGTAAGAATATTCTTTATGTTGGCCAAGGTTTCTACCATGATTCGCTCATGTCAACCAGTCTAGAGGCCAGTCAAGTTCACTTTACTCGTGAGATGCCAGAGGCGTTTACGCTAGAATGTACGGCTAAATTCCGCTACCGTCAACCTGATTCTAAGGTGACCGTCCATGTCAAAGGAGACAAGGCAGAGGTTATCTTTGCAGAACCGCAACGCGCCATCACACCAGGTCAGGCAGTTGTCTTTTACGACGGGGAAGAGTGTCTCGGTGGTGGTTTGATTGACAATGCCTACCGCGATGGACAAGTTTGTCAGTACATTTAGATTGACAAATTTTCTCAATTTGCTACAATAATAAAAGCAATAGAAATGATGGTCAAAGCTCATGGATGTTGCAGGCTTTTTTGTCCTGCACTTCTTTGGAGTTTTGACTGTTTTTGTGTCGTTTAAGGGAAAGGATAAGAATGACTCAGCAAGATTTTCGGACAAAAGTAGGAAATACAGTTTTTGGTGTTCGGGCGACAGCCTTGATTCTCCAAAATGGCAAGCTTCTAGTTACCAAAGACAAGGGCAAGTATTACACTATCGGCGGTGCGATTCAAGTCAATGAAAGAACGGAAGACGCGGTAGTCCGTGAAGTGAGGGAAGAACTGGGTGTCAAAGCTCAAGTTGGGCAGCTAGCTTTTGTGGTTGAAAATTGTTTTGAACAAGACGGAGTCTATTATCACAATATCGAGTTTCATTATCTGGTGGATTTGCTTAAGGATGCTCCATTGACCATGCAGGAAGATGAGAAGACGCAACCTTGTGAGTGGATTGACTTGGATAAACTTGAGGATTTCCAGTTAGTTCCAGCCTTTCTAAAAACAGCCCTACCAGATTGGGACGGCCAACTAAGACACATTCATCTTGAGGAATAGGAGAAAAACATGACATATAATTTTACTGAAGAATACGATATTATTGTAATTGGTGCGGGACACGCTGGGGTAGAAGCATCCCTAGCTGCTAGCCGTATGGGCTGCAAGGTCTTGCTTGCGACTATTAACATTGAAATGCTGGCTTTTATGCCTTGTAACCCCTCTATCGGTGGTTCTGCCAAGGGAATTGTCGTGCGTGAAGTCGATGCCCTCGGTGGTGAAATGGCTAAAACCATTGACAAGACTTACATCCAGATGAAGATGCTCAACACAGGTAAGGGTCCTGCCGTTCGTGCCCTTCGTGCGCAGGCTGACAAGGAGCTTTACTCTAAGGAGATGCGCAAGACAGTTGAAAATCAAGAAAATTTGACCCTTCGTCAAACCATGATTGATGAGATTTTGGTTGAAGATGGCAAGGTCGTCGGTGTCCGTACAGCAACCCATCAAGAATATGCTGCTAAGGCTGTTATCGTGACTACAGGGACAGCCCTCCGTGGGGAAATCATCATTGGAGATCTCAAGTATTCGTCAGGTCCAAACCACAGCCTAGCTTCGATTAATCTAGCTGATAATCTCAAGGAACTTGGGCTCGAAATCGGTCGTTTCAAGACAGGAACCCCTCCACGTGTTAAGGCTTCTTCTATCAATTACGATGTGACAGAGATTCAGCCAGGAGATGAAGCGCCTAATCACTTCTCATACACTTCACGTGATGAGGACTATGTCAAGGATCAGGTGCCATGCTGGTTGACCTACACCAACGGTACCAGTCATGAGATTATTCAAAATAACCTCCACCGTGCGCCTATGTTTACAGGTGTGGTCAAGGGAGTAGGTCCTCGCTATTGTCCGTCAATTGAGGACAAGATTGTGCGCTTTGCGGACAAGGAGCGCCACCAACTCTTCCTTGAGCCAGAAGGTCGCAATACAGAGGAAGTCTATGTCCAAGGTCTTTCAACCAGTCTGCCTGAAGATGTCCAACGTGACTTGGTTCATTCTATCAAAGGTTTGGAAAATGCTGAGATGATGCGAACTGGTTATGCCATTGAGTACGACATGGTCTTGCCACACCAGTTGCGTGCGACTTTGGAAACCAAGAAAATCTCAGGACTTTTCACAGCTGGTCAGACCAATGGAACATCAGGTTACGAAGAGGCTGCAGGTCAAGGGATTATCGCTGGGATCAATGCGGCTCTGAAAGTCCAAGGCAAGCCTGAGTTGATTTTGAAGCGTAGTGACGGTTACATTGGGGTCATGATTGATGACTTGGTGACCAAGGGAACCATTGAACCCTACCGTCTATTGACCAGTCGTGCTGAATACCGTCTCATCCTCCGTCATGACAATGCTGATATGCGTTTGACTGAGATGGGACGTGAGATTGGTCTTGTGGATGATGAACGCTGGGCTCGTTTTGAAATCAAGAAAAATCAATTTGACAATGAGATGAAGCGACTAGATAGCATCAAACTCAAGCCAGTCAAGGAAACCAATGCCAAGGTTGAGGAGATGGGCTTCAAGCCGTTGACCGATGCGGTGACAGCCAAGGAATTCCTTCGTCGTCCAGAAGTGTCTTATCAAGATGTGGTGGCCTTCATCGGACCAGCTGCTGAGGACTTGGATGACAAGATTATTGAATTGATTGAAACAGAAATCAAGTACGAAGGCTATATTTCAAAAGCTATGGATCAGGTAGCCAAGATGAAACGCATGGAAGAAAAACGCATTCCAGCCAATATTGATTGGGATGACATTGATTCTATCGCGACCGAAGCCCGTCAGAAGTTTAAACTTATCAATCCAGAAACCATCGGCCAAGCCAGCCGTATTTCGGGAGTAAATCCAGCAGACATTTCTATTTTGATGGTCTATTTAGAAGGTAAAAATCGTAGTATTTCTAAAAATCAAGAAAAGAAAGCATAGAAAAAACAGCTCCGAAAACGGGGCTGTTTTGTTGACTTGTACTCAATGAAAATCAAAGAGCAAACTAGGAAGTTAGCCGTAGGTTGCTCAAAGCACTGCTTTGAGGTTGTAGATAGAACTGACGAAGTCAGTAACATATATATACGGCAAGGCGAAGCTGACGTGGTTTGAAGAGATTTTCGAAGAGTATTATTCTTCATCTGGTGTGAGGATCATTGGGATGATAATCGGTTCACGTTCTGTATTTTCATAGAGGAAGGGGCGAATAGCGTTGACAATGGCACCATTGACAGATTGCACGCTAGCGTCCTTGTTTTTCAGTGCGATACGAATTGCATTGAAGAGGATGCGTTGGCTTTGGCGAATCAAGTCGCCAGACTCTCTCATGTAGACAAAGCCTCGGCTGAGGATGTCTGGACCAGACAGAATCATCTGAGATTTGAAGTCAACAGTTGCGACTGCCAGAACGACACCGTCTTCAGATAGATCGCGACGATCTTTGAGGACAGCAGCACCGATTTCACCGATACGATTTCCATCTACATAGATATCTTGGGCGTTGAAATGACCTGCGATACGAGCTGAATCAGCAGTAAGGGCAAGCACATCACCATTGCTCATGATAAAGATATTGTCCTTCTCAACACCAGTATCTACCGCCAGTCCAGCGTGGACTTTTTGCATGCGGTATTCACCGTGGACAGGCATGAAGTATTTTGGCTTAATCAAGCGGAGCATGAGTTTTTGCTCTTGCTGGCCACCGTGTCCAGATGTATGAATATTGTTAACCTTACCGTGGATAACTTCGACACCAGCTTCTGAAATGATGTTAATCAGCTTGTTGACGCTAGTCGTATTTCCAGGGATTGGACTTGAAGAGAAGATAACCGTATCGCCTGGTTGGAGTTGTACCTGACGGTGGGTTCCGTTGGCGATACGAGAGAGGGCTGCCATAGGCTCGCCTTGACTACCTGTACAGAGGATCAGAATTTCTCCTGCAGGGTAGTCTTTGATTTCATTTGGCTCGATAAAGGTTCCTTTTGGAGCTTTGATGTAACCAAGCTCGATTCCGTTGACAATGGCCTTTTCCATAGAACGACCAAAGACCGCAATCTTACGTCCAGTCTTAACAGCAGCTTCTGTTGCTTGTTGGAGACGGAAGATATTTGAGGCAAAAGATGCAAAGATGATACGTCCTTCGATGCCTTGGATAATCTTCATGATGGACTGGCCAACGACTTTTTCAGAGTTGGTAAAGGTTGGCACTTCTGCATTTGTTGAGTCAGACAGGAGACAGAGCACGCCTTCTTCACCAAGGGCAGCCATACGGTGCAAGTCCGCAGGTTCTCCAACTGGCGTGAAGTCGAACTTAAAGTCACCCGTACAAACGATTTTCCCTTGAGGAGTATGAATAACAATCCCCAAAGGCTCTGGAATGGAGTGAGTCGTTCTAAAGAAAGTTGCCTTGAGATTTTTAAAGGTCAACTCAGTATTGTGATTGATTTCGTAAAGTTTGGCGTTGCGCAAGAGGCCATGTTCTTCGAGTTTTCCACGGATTAAAGCCAAGGCAAGCGGTCCAGCATAGATAGGGACATTTGCTTGTTTGAGCAGGAATGGAATCCCACCAATGTGGTCCTCGTGTCCGTGTGTAATCAGAACAGCCTTGACGCGGTCGATATTGTCCACGATGTAAGAGTAGTCAGGAATGACATAGTCGATACCAAGCAAGTCATCTTCTGGGAATTTAATCCCAGCATCGACGATGATAATCTCATCTTGGTATTCAATCCCGTAAGTGTTTTTCCCGATTTCTCCCAGACCACCGATGGCAAAAACGCCAACTTCTTCAGGTTTAAGAGTGTAGGCCATATTAGAACTCCGTAATTTCGAAGGCGCCAGTTTCTTTTTCGTAATCTAGCAATTTGTCAGACAAGAGTTCGATATACTCGATATTGTACTCTGGGCGATTTTCTTCGACAAGTTGGCGAGCAGCGATACGGCCCTCAAGTTCTGAGTTGGCATCGATGTCTAGGTAAAGTGCGCGTGTTGTTTCACGACGTGGGCTACGTTCTTTTGTTTCTTGATAAAAAACTTTGTAAATCATATAGTTCCTTTCTATTTACAGGTCAGCTTATTCCAAACTTTTAGCAGAGATTTGCTTGATTTCATTCCATTTTGTGTCTAGATTGACCTTGATTCGTTACAATTATTTCAATTATACCACAAAATGAAAAATTAGTAAAAGACGGAAACGAGAAAGTCGTGAGGGGAAGAGGGAGCAAAAGATAGATAGGATTTGGTCGGAGAGCGCTTAGGTGTTATAATTAAAGGGGAAATCTAAAGAGATAGTAGATTTAAGGGAGAATATAGTTCTAGTTTCATTAATCGTTGGTGTAGATGGTTGGGACAGAATGATATCTTTGAAAAAAGAAAAAGCTCTTGAGAAATCTCGAGAGCAAATAAAAAAGCTGAGACAAAACTCGGGGATTTTCCTGGAGCAGTCCAGGTGGCAGCACCTCTACCTGAAGCGAATGCATCGCAACCTTTGAATGACTTGTCACCAAATCAAACTCGATCTCAGCCTTTACTTAATTCTATCATCTATGAGGCTAAGAAGTCAATCTATAAGTATAACGATGTAGAAATAGCAAGATGGAGTGGAGTGCTTACTAAAAGGCAAAGACAAGCACTTAATTTAAGAGTAAGCAAAAAGAGAGGACCAATGGTAGTCAGGGGTCTTTACAGCTCAAAGCTGAAGGCAGTCCCACACCCGTACCAGAAGTTGGTACCTTTGAACGCTCTGTTACCAGTCGCTCTACGTTATCCTCTCAATATTTATATTTTACTATAACTTACTGAGGGAATCAACTTTAAAAGCATCAAAAAGCTCCTGACCGAAGTCAAGAGCTGTCGAACACTGGGGGCGAATTGTTCAATCGCAATTCCAGTTCTTTAGAAACCAAAGTTTCAGGGATAGCACCGCAACCCGAAGAGTCAACGACTCAACCTGATTTTCCTACCAGTGTTGAATTACATTTTAACATTGATAGACCAACATAGTCAACAGTTTATATAAAAATAGGAATACCAAAAGTAGGATTAAGAATGTTTAGTTTGTTTGAATTTGCGATAGGGTTGGCCTCTTGGTGTTTATAGTCTTTGTAGCCTGTGTCTAAGGGGGAATGCTCTGTTTGTATATCTGGGACACCGCAAAAAAAATTCCTTTGGAAGCTTGCTTTTGTGACGCTCTATTCAATTTTTATCCTCCTTGTAACCTATGTCGTTTGGTTTGTATTTTACTTTGGATTAAATGCTTAGATGCCCTGCTCATGCTGGGGCTTTTTGTTTGGGGGCAAAGAAAATTCCCATGTGCCAGCTTTTGTAGTATAATAGTAAGCAGACAAAAAGATAGGAATGTGTTATGAAAGTATTAGCTTTTGATACGTCCAGCAAGGCTCTTTCTCTCGCTATTTTAGAGGACAAGCAGGTTCTTGCCGAGACGACGATTAATATTAAGAAAAATCACAGTATTACCCTCATGCCTGCCATCGATTTTTTGATGGCAAGTGTGAACTGGACGCCCAAGGATTTGGATAGAATCGTTGTGGCGGAAGGGCCAGGTAGCTACACAGGCTTGCGAATCGCGGTAGCCACTGCCAAGATCTTAGCTCACACTCTGAATATCGAGTTAGTTGGTATGTCTAGCCTCTTGGCTCTGGTGCCATACCAACAAGAAGGCTTGTTCGTCTCTTTGATGGATGCTCGTCGCAACAATGTTTATGCAGGATTTTATGAAAATGCCAAACCTGTCATGCCAGAAGCGCACCTGCCTTTTGAGCGAGTGATTGAGTTAATCAAGGGCGCTAGTCAGGTAACCTTTGTCGGAGAAGTTGGCCCCTTTGTGGAGCAGATTCAAGAACACTTGCCAAGGACTAATTTCAAAGAAACCTTGCCTAATGCAGCCAATCTTGCTCTTTTGGCTTGGGACAAGGAAGCAGACTCCTTGCACGACTTTGTGCCTAACTACCTCAAACGAGTCGAGGCTGAGGAAAACTGGCTCAAGAACCATACCGAGTCTGGTGAGTCCTACATTAAGCGCCTATGATAGAAATCAAACGAACTCAACAGCAACCTGATCTGGCTCAAGCCATCTACGCTGTTATGATAGCTGTTTACCCAGTCAGTCCTTGGACGCTGGAACAAATTCAAGCAGACCTGTCCCAAGATCAGACTTGGTATGCTCTGGCTTATGATGGGGCAGAAGTGATTGGCTTTCTAGCTGTGCAGGAGAATCTTTTTGAGGCAGAAGTCCTGCAAATCGCTGTCAAACAAACCTATCAGGGTCAGGGAATTGCATCAGCCTTGTTTGCTCAATTGCCGACAGACAAGGAGATTTTCCTCGAAGTCAGAAAGTCAAATCACCGAGCACAAGCATTTTACAAGAAAGAAAAGATGGCAGTCATCGCTGAGCGAAAGGCCTACTACCATGACCCAGTCGAGGATGCCATTATCATGAAGAGAGAAATAGATGAAGGATAGATATATTTTAGCATTTGAGACATCCTGTGATGAGACCAGTGTCGCCGTCTTGAAAAACGACGATGAGCTCTTGTCTAATGTCATTGCTAGTCAAATTGAGAGCCACAAACGTTTTGGGGGCGTAGTGCCAGAAGTAGCCAGTCGTCACCATGTCGAGGTCATTACAGCCTGCATCGAGGAGGCGTTGGCAGAAGCAGGGATTACCGAAGACGATGTAACAGCTGTGGCGGTTACCTATGGACCTGGCTTGGTGGGAGCTTTACTAGTTGGTTTATCAGCTGCTAAGGCCTTTGCTTGGGCACATGGACTTCCGCTGATTCCCGTTAACCACATGGCTGGTCACCTTATGGCAGCTCAGAGCGTGGAGCCTTTGGAGTTTCCCTTGCTAGCCCTCTTGGTCAGCGGTGGACACACAGAGTTGGTTTATGTTTCGGAGGCTGGTGACTACAAGATTGTTGGGGAAACGCGAGATGACGCGGTTGGTGAGGCCTATGATAAGGTCGGCCGTGTCATGGGCTTGACCTATCCTGCCGGTCGTGAGATTGACGAGCTGGCTCATCAGGGGCAGGATATTTATGACTTTCCTCGTGCCATGATTAAGGAAGATAATCTGGAGTTTTCATTCTCAGGTTTGAAATCTGCCTTTATCAATCTTCACCATAATGCCGAGCAAAAGGGAGAAAGTCTGTCTACAGAGGACTTGTGTGCATCCTTCCAAGCAGCTGTCCTGGATATTCTCATGGCAAAAACTAAGAAGGCTTTGGAGAAATACCCTGTTAAAACTCTAGTCGTGGCAGGTGGTGTGGCAGCCAATAAAGGTCTCAGAGAACGCCTAGCAACCGAAATCGCAGATGTCAAGGTCATCATTCCACCTCTGCGCCTCTGCGGAGACAATGCAGGTATGATTGCCTATGCCAGCGTCAGCGAATGGAACAAAGAAAACTTTGCAAGCTTGGACCTCAATGCCAAACCAAGTCTCGCTTTTGATACCATGGAATAAAGAGTCAGCTTAGGGCTGGCTTTTTTGCTCTCTTAAATGTCAGAATATTTTGACAAATAATTGTGAATAATGATATACTATATAAAAAATAGGAGGTGGTGAGATGATTGAGAGAATGGAGTTGGGAGAATTTTACAAGGAATTACGTTTGGCGAGAAAGCTCAAGCAGTCAGATGTGGCTTGTGCTGGTCTAACAGCCTCTCAGTTGTCCAAGTTTGAACTAGGGCAGTCTATGCTATCTGCGGATAAGTTGATCCTAGCCATCCAAGGGATCAATATGAATTTTGATGAGTTTGGTCATAAGCTAAACAATTATCAAGAATCCCTACATATGCAGATTGGTAGAAAGGTTGTGGATCGCTTTGCCCACCAAGATATAGCTGGTTTAGAGCAACTGTTGGAGGAAGTCGAGCAAGAACAGATGGCAGAGACCTATCGTCGTTTGAATGCCATTGTAATTAAAAACGCACTCCATTCCTTAAATAAGAACTATCCATTAGTAAAAGAAGATAGCGAGTTTTTGACTATCTATCTCTATGCTATTGAGTCTTGGACCTGGTTTGAACTCTATCTCTTTTGCAATACCATGCCCTTCTTGAGCAATCAAGATTTGATATTTTTATCGACCGCTTTAATTGAGAAATCTAGGGAATTTAAAGAGTTGGTACATAATCGATTGTATATGAAAAGTGGATTTCTGAATATTATATCAGAACTCATGGAGCGTAAACTTTTCTCTTATATCCCAATTTTTGAAGCTGAGCTAGAGAGCATGCTTCGTCCATACGATGTTTTTGAAAAAGTATTGTGGCAGTTTTTAAAGAAAATGAAGATTTTCCTTCAAACCAAAGGAAGCAATCAAAAAGAGATTGAAAGATTTATCCAATCTCTGCAAGTATTAGAAAATCCACAATTGCTAGCCCTCTTCGAATTGCGTTTGAAGCAATACAAAGAACTTATTGAGTAGTCAACAATTGCAAATCTGAAATTTCTATAAGAAAAAATATCAAATATGCGATTTTCTAAAATAAGCTAATTTTCGTGTTATACTATCCTTGTAAAGCACTTCAAGCAGATCCTAAGTCGCAGAAGTGGTTTATAGATGGGAATTCGTACAGTATATGTTTAATTATGAGCATACTGTAAATGGCTGGACTAAAAGTGAAACTTGGCGTCCTAGATAAAATGAGGTAAACGATGGAAAAACAAAGTCAGTTACAAATGTTAATTCATTCCCTATACAATAATAAAGAAATTAGCTTGACGGAAGAATTTAGGAAGCAATTGCTGGAAACAGCAAAACAGTTCTCTAGTACTAATGAAGATTTGTTAGCTGTACGTCTTTCTTTTGCCGTCTCTAAAGAATTGTTGAGCTTTAAAGGTGAACCGCCGACAGAGTTGTTGGATTTAGCAAAATTTGTCCAAAAGAAAGAAGCTAAATACAAGCAGGGAATAGTGTGGTCTGGTATTTTTAAGATATGATTTATTATAAAATACGGCATGAACATCATATAATGGATGAATCTGAATATGAGCAAGGCTTGGAGTTCAATATTAAACCAAGTCTTGTTTTCTATACACTGGAACTTTAAAAGGAGTTGTGATGAAAGTATTTCTTCAAAATAGAAATTTTAGGCAATTAACCATCAACCAGTGGATTTCAACGGTTGGGGATACGATTTTTTATCTGGCCTTTTTGAATTATGTGGCAGATGCATCTTTTGCCCCTTTGGCGATTTTACTGATCACGATTTCAGAAACCCTTCCTCAAGTTCTGCAAATCTTTCTGGGAGTTTTGGCGGATTTTCAACATCATCGTGTCCTAAAATATACAATGATTAGTTTTGCAAAATTTTTGCTTTACTCTATCGTTTCTTTATCACTTTCAGGGCAGTCCTTTTCCTTGTTATTAGTAGCATTTATTTGTCTGATTAACCTCTTATCTGACACATTGAGTTATTTTTCAGGCGCCATGCTCACTCCGATTTTCATTAGAATTATTGGGCAAGACCATCTGGCAGAAGCTATTGGATTTAAACAGTCAACTGTTAGTTTAGTGAAAACAATCAGTAATATTCTAGGAGGAGTCTTACTAGGTATTCTATCTATCCAGTCTATTTCCTTACTGAATGCTCTGACCTTTTTAATCGCATTTTTAGGTATTCTTTTCATAAAAACAGACCTCTTGAAAGTAGAAAAAACGATTAGCTATCAAGAAGGACTCTCTGTAAAATCCTTTTGCCAGCATCTGCTCCAATCATCAAAATTGATATGGAATATGAATAAGGTGCTCTTGGTTTTGTTTATTATCTCTATTAGTCAAGCAGTGATAAATGTTACAGTTCCTGTTTCTACTCTGTTTTTGAGGAATCAGCCCTTTTTGAATTTACAAACAGGTCAATCTCTTGCCTTGTTATCCACCCTTGAATTGTCAGCCCTTATTGTCGGAAGCCTTGTGAGTGGCTATCTGAAGAATACAATCTCCATAAAACTAGCCCTATATGCCTCGCTTATTATCCAATTACTCCTTTTAGTTGGCTTTGTGGCAGTTCGTTTTGACTGGATTCTTATCTTTAGTGCCTTGGATGCCTTTTTCGCAGGTATCCTCTCTCCTCGATTACAGGAACTCATTTTTAAACAAATACCTGAGGAGTCAATGGGAGCAGTTCAATCCTCTATCGGTGCCATTACAGTTGTTTTACCTAGCTTATTTACAATAGCTTTGGTAACCATTGCTACTAGCTTTGGAACTCTGGCAGTTAGCTTTGTTTTATTGCTATTTCTTCTAGCTGCCTTTATCATACTCTTGAATATCCGTGAAAACATTTAGCGAAGAATGTGTATATTATATGTTTGAGACTGGATTCCAGTCTGTTTATGATGGCTACAATCAGCAGACTGTTAAATTTTTGAGAAAGTTGCTTGACATTTCAGACCAATCGGTTTATAATTAAAAAATGTAGAGATAAATACATGAGAAAAGAAGAAAAAACAAGACTACGAAGAGAGAAAATCATTACCGCTGCTTTGTTTGAATTTGCTACAAAAGGCTATCAAGGTTTTGTCATCAATGAACTTTGTAAAGTGGATGGTATTTCCAAAGGAGTTTTGTATCATAATTTTTCAGGGAAATCAGACCTCTATCTAACTTGTTTTCAGGATATGAACATCAATTATCACAGGTTTTGGATATGATGATTTATGGAATACTAGAGGAAGATTCCTCTAAAAAAGGAGAAAAATAATGTCGAAAATTTGGAAATGGTTGTTACTAATTGCGGGTATTTTTGCAGTTTTTGTAGGTTTTAATATGTTTGCACATCCTCTTATTAGCTTGGCTTCCATGACTTTCTGGTTTGCACTTGTATTTGCAGTTCAAGGGATTTCTGAGATTGTACAATACTTCAAATCAGAAGAAAAGCATGGCTGGAATTTATTTGGAGGAATTGTTACCCTCATCCTCGCTCTTACCTTGTTCTCAGGTAGCTTTATTGAAATGGTAACATTTGTACCATTTATCATTTCTTTATGGGCCTTGACAAATGGTATTACAAAAACTATCGTTGGTTTCAAGGTTCGTAAGACGGATAAATCGGTAGGTACCCCTCTAGTTTGGATGGGGATTTTAGGAATCGTAGCAGGTTTAATCATGATGGGACACCCATTGATGACCGGTCTCTATATTAGTTACACCATTGCCTTTGTCTTTATTTATCAAGGTATTGTGGCAATTGTTCAATTCTTCAAGATTAAATAAGAATAAAATGGAGTCTGTCTGATTACAATCAGCAGACTTTTTTCTCTTTCCTGAATGTGTTATAATAGTCCATGCTGTGGCTGGAGCCTTTTCAGCCCATTTATTAAGACAATATGAGGAGAAAGATGAAAGAAAAAGGATTTTGGGAAGGGGCACAGGCAGCTATGCCAACGGCCCTTGGTTATGTCAGTATTGGCTTGGCTTGTGGGATTATTGGTGCGCCCTATGTGACACCTGTTGAGATGGGCTTGATGAGCCTCTTTGTTTATGCTGGGAGTGCCCAGTTTGCCATGTTGGCTCTGATTGCGGTTCAAGCACCTGTAGCGGCTATTGCTATGACGGTCTTTTTGATCAATTTGCGTCTCTTTTTGTTGAGCTTGCACGCATCGACCTATTTCCGTCATACCAGTCTCTGGCAAAATATCGGTATGTCTAGCCTTTTGACGGATGAGACTTATGGCGTTTTGATGGGCGAATTGGCTCATACAGACAAGGTCAATCCTATGTGGATGCACGGAAACAATCTTAACAGCTATGTGGCTTGGTTTGTGGGAACAGTAGTCGGAACGGCTCTGGGTGGCCTGCTGCCAAATCCAGAGATCTTTGGGTTGGATTTTGCTCTGGTTGGTATGTTCATCGGAATTTTTGCTTCGCAATTCCAGATTATGCAAAGACGAATTCCTGTCCGCAATCTGCTCATTATCCTAGCAGTTGTTGCGGTGTCCTTCTTTTTGCTCTTGACAGTGGTGTCTCAGTCGCTAGCTGTTCTGTTTGCGACGCTACTTGGTTGTACAATGGGGGTGGTTTTAGATGGTCAGTAAGTATCTTTTATTAGCAGTTATTTTCTCTGGCTTGGTGACCTGGATTCCCCGTATGATTCCCTTCATCTTGGTCAAGTATAAGGGCTTGCCTGCGATCGTTGAGCGTTTTTTGAAGTTCTTGCCCGTTTCTATTATCTTTGCCTTGATTCTTTCAAGCGTAGTGACAGGTAAGGTTGGTAGCCTGCCTCAAATCAAATGGCTAGACTTCTTAGCCGTCTTTCCAACAGCTTGGGTAGCCTTTCGCTATCGCAATCTAGTCGGAACAGTTCTCTTTGGAGTGGTCTTAATTGCAGTTTTGCGTTTGGTCTTTTAATACTCTTCGAAAATCAAATTCAAACCACGTCAGCGTCGCCTTACCGTACTCAAGTACAGCTTGCGGCTAGCTTCCTAGTTTGCTCTTTGATTTTCATTGAGTATAAATCGGCCATAAAGAAAACCTATCACAGAGATAGATATCATATAATGGCGCAAATGCTCTTTTTCTGTTAAGATTATAAGGTATTCTATTTTGGAGGAAATGAAATGAAAAAAATTGTTAAATACTCATCTCTTGCTGCTCTAGGACTTGTGGCTGCAGGTGTGCTAGCAGCTTGCTCAGGTGGTGCTAAGAAAGAAGGAGAAGCAGCCAGCAAGAAAGAAATTATCGTTGCAACCAATGCTTCACCAAAACCATTCAACTATGAAGAAAATGGCGAATTGACTGGTTATGAAATTGAAGTGGTTCGCGCTATCTTTAAAGACTCTGACAAGTATGATGTCAAGTTTGAGAAGACAGAGTGGTCAGGTGTCTTTGCAGGACTTGACGCTGACCGTTACCAAATGGCCGTTAACAACATCAGCTACACCAAAGAACGTGCTGAAAAATACCTTTACGCAGCACCAACTGCTAAAAACCCTAACGTTCTTGTAGTGAAGAAGGACGACTCTAGCATCAAATCACTTGATGATATCGGTGGAAAATCAACAGAAGTTGTTCAAGGGACAACATCAGCTAAACAGTTAGAAGACTATAACAAGCAACACTCAGATAATCCAACTGTCCTTAACTATACTAAAGCAGACTTCCAACAAATCATGGGACGCTTGAGCGATGGGCAATTCGACTACAAGATTTTTGATAAAATCGGTGTTGAAACAGTCATCAAGAATCAAGGCTTGGACAACTTGAAAGTCATTGAACTTCCAAGCGACCAACAACCTTACGTTTACCCACTTCTTGCCAAAGGTCAAGATGAGTTGAAAACATTTGTGGACAAACGCATCCAAGAACTCTACAAAGACGGAACTCTTGAAAAACTGTCTAAACAATTCTTCGGAGACACTTACCTACCAGCAGAAGCTGATATTAAATAATTTCTTGAAATCATCCATTCTGAATAAGGTGGGTGATTTCTCAGTTTTTAGGGATATAGCTTTAAACTATATATCTGACTATCTAATAACAATTTGTGAAATCAAATAAATTGTGAGATACTAGTACGGTATTATTTTTAAGGAGAAAGAATCATGAAAATCAAAAAATGGCTTGGTGTAGCAGCCCTTGCTACAGTCGCAGGTTTGGCTCTTGCAGCTTGCGGAAACTCAGAAAAGAAAGCAGATAATGCAACAACTATCAAAATCGCAACTGTTAACCGTAGCGGTTCTGAAGAAGCTCGTTGGGATAAAGTTCAAGAATTGGTTAAAAAAGACGGCATTACTTTGGAATTTACAGAGTTCACAGACTACTCACAACCAAACAAGGCAACTGCTGATGGCGAAGTGGACTTGAACGCTTTCCAACACTATAACTTCTTGAACAACTGGAACAAAGAAAACGGGAAAGACCTTGTAGCGATTGCAGATACTTACATCTCTCCAATCCGCCTTTACTCAGGTTTGAATGGAAGTGACAACAAGTACACTAAAGTAGAAGACATCCCAGCAAACGGAGAAATTGCTGTACCGAACGATGCTACAAACGAAAGCCGTGCGCTTTACTTGCTTCAATCAGCTGGCTTGATTAAATTGGACGTTTCAGGAACTGCTCTTGCAACAGTTGCTAACATCAAAGAAAATCCAAAGAACTTGAAAATCACTGAATTGGACGCTAGCCAAACAGCTCGTTCATTGTCATCAGTTGACGCTGCCGTTGTAAACAATACCTTCGTTACAGAAGCAAAATTGGACTACAAGAAAGCACTTTTCAAAGAACAAGCTGATGAAAACTCAAAACAATGGTACAACATTATCGTTGCGAAAAAAGATTGGGAAACATCACCTAAGGCTGATGCTATCAAGAAAGTGATCGCAGCTTACCATACAGATGAAGTGAAAAAAGTTATCGAAGAAACATCAGACGGTTTGGATCAACCAGTTTGGTAATAAGAAACAGGGAGGTGGGAGAGAGAATTCCACCTCTTGCTTTTGTATAGAGCATGGATTGTCAGGAAGAGTAGTTCATAGAAAGGTAGAGAGAATATGGTTTTTCCTAGTGAACAAGAACAAATTGAAAAATTTGAAAAGGATCATGTAGCCCAGCATTATTTTGAGGTTTTGCGTACCTTGATTTCTAAGAAATCGGTCTTTGCCCAGCAGGTTGGACTTAAGGAAGTCGCAAATTATCTGGGTGAAATTTTCAAACGTGTTGGGGCTGAAGTGGAGATTGATGAGACTTATACGGCTCCCTTTGTCATGGCGCATTTCAAGAGTTCGCGTCCAGATGCCAAAACTTTGATTTTCTATAACCACTATGACACTGTGCCAGCGGATGGGGATCAGGTATGGACAGAGGATCCTTTTACTCTTTCGGTCCGTAATGGTTTTATGTATGGGCGTGGGGTTGATGACGACAAGGGTCATATCACAGCTCGTTTGAGTGCTTTGAGAAAATACATGCAGCATCATGATGACCTGCCTGTCAATATTAGTTTTATCATGGAGGGTGCGGAGGAATCCGCTTCGACAGACCTAGATAAGTATCTGGAAAAACATGCAGACAAACTCCGTGGGGCGGATTTGTTGGTCTGGGAACAAGGGACCAAAAATGCCTTGGAGCAGTTAGAAATTTCTGGTGGAAACAAGGGGATTGTGACCTTTGATGCCAAGGTGAAAAGCGCTGATGTGGATATCCATTCTAGTTATGGTGGGGTTGTGGAATCAGCTCCTTGGTACCTCCTTCAAGCCTTACAGTCTCTTCGTGCGGCAGATGGACGTATCTTGGTTGAAGGCTTGTATGAAGAAGTACAAGAGCCAAATGAACGGGAATTGTCCTTGGTGGATACCTACGCTCAACGAAATCCTGGGGAAATCAGCCAGATTTATGGTTTGGAATTGCCTCTCTTACAAGAGGATCGCGCAGCCTTCCTAAAACGTTTCTTTTTCGAGCCAGCCCTTAATATCGAAGGGATTCAGTCAGGCTACCAAGGGCAAGGGGTTAAAACGATTTTGCCAGCAGAAGCTAGTGCCAAGCTAGAGGTTCGTTTGGTTCCTGGCCTAGAACCGCATGATGTTCTGGAAAAAATTCGGAAACAGCTAGACAAAAATGGCTTTGATAAGGTAGAATTATACTATACCTTGGGAGAGATGAGCTATCGAAGCGATATGAGCGCGCCAGCCATTCTCAATGTAATCGAGTTGGCCAAGAAATTCTATCCACAGGGCGTTTCAGTCTTGCCGACTACAGCTGGGACAGGCCCTATGCATACGGTCTTTGATGCCTTAGAGGTGCCTATGGTAGCCTTCGGTTTAGGAAATGCCAATAGCCGAGACCACGGTGGAGATGAAAATGTGCGAATCGCCGATTATTACACCCATATTGAATTAGTAGAGGAGCTGATTAGAAGCTATGAGTAGAGATATTATCAAGTTAGATCAGATCGATGTGACTTTTCACCAAAAGAAGAGAACTATCACAGCGGTCAAGGATGTGACCATTCACATCCAAGAAGGGGATATCTACGGAATCGTTGGATATTCTGGAGCAGGGAAATCAACCCTTGTACGGGTGATTAACCTCTTGCAAAAACCATCTGCAGGGAAAATTACCATTGACGACGATGTGATTTTTGACGGCAAGGTGACCTTGACGGCAGAGCAGTTGCGTCGTAAACGTCAGGATATCGGAATGATTTTCCAGCATTTTAACCTCATGAGCCAAAAGACAGCAGAGGAGAATGTAGCCTTTGCCCTTAAGCACTCTGGACTCAGCAAGGAAGAAAAGAAGGCTAAAGTAGCTAAGTTGTTGGACTTGGTTGGCTTGGCGGATCGTGCTGAAAACTATCCTTCACAACTATCTGGAGGGCAAAAACAGCGTGTGGCCATTGCACGTGCCTTAGCCAATGACCCAAAAATCTTGATTTCAGATGAATCAACGTCTGCCCTTGACCCTAAGACGACCAAGCAGATTTTGGCCTTGTTGCAAGATTTGAACCAAAAATTAGGCTTGACTGTTGTCTTGATTACGCATGAAATGCAGATTGTCAAAGACATTGCCAACCGTGTGGCAGTTATGCAGGATGGGCATTTGATTGAAGAGGGCAGTGTCCTTGAAATCTTCTCAGACCCTAAACAACCTTTGACCCAGGACTTTATCTTAACAGCCACAGGTATTGATGAAGCCATGGTCAAGATTGAGAAGCAAGAAATCGTGGAACACTTGTCTGAAAACAGTCTCTTAGTGCAACTCAAGTACGCTGGAGCTTCAACAGACGAGCCACTTTTGAATGAATTGTACAAGTATTATCAAGTAACGGCTAATATCCTCTATGGAAATATCGAAATCCTCGATGGAACTCCTGTTGGAGAATTGGTGGTGGTCTTGTCAGGTGAAAAAGCAGCGTTGGCAGGTGCCCAAGAAGCCATTCGTCAAGCAGGCGTACAGCTAAAAGTATTGAAGGGAGGACAGTAAGATGGAATCATTGATTCAAACCTATTTACCAAATGTTTATAAAATGGGCTGGGCTGGTCAAGCAGGCTGGGGAACAGCCATCTACCTAACCCTTTATATGACAGTTCTTTCCTTCATCATCGGAGGTTTCTTGGGACTAGTAGCCGGTCTTTTCCTTGTCTTGACAGCGCCAGGCGGTGTTTTGGAAAATAAGGTTGTCTTCTGGATGTTGGATAAGATTACCTCTATTTTCCGTGCGGTGCCATTTATCATTCTCTTGGCAGTCTTGTCACCCTTCTCACACCTAATCGTAGGGACAAGTATCGGGCCAAATGCGGCTATCGTACCGCTATCTTTTGCAGTCTTTGCCTTCTTTGCCCGTCAGGTGCAGGTTGTCTTGGCTGAGCTAGATGGTGGTGTCATTGAGGCTGCTCAAGCGAGCGGGGCGACATTCTGGGATATCGTAGGTGTTTACCTATCAGAAGGTCTTCCAGATTTGATACGTGTGACGACTGTGACCTTGATTTCCCTTGTTGGTGAAACAGCTATGGCGGGAGCAGTTGGAGCTGGTGGTATCGGTAACGTAGCCATTGCCTATGGATTTAACCGCTACAATCACGATGTAACTATCTTGGCAACCATCATTATCATTTTGATTATCTTTGCAATCCAATTCTTGGGAGACTTCTTGACCAAGAAATTGAGCCATAAATAAAAAGAGCCGTGTGGCTCTTTTTTAGTAATCAGATTTTCTGCGCAAATTTTTTACTCAAGGCTTGTCCAATCAAGGCACCCATTAGGGCTCCGATGACAATACTTGCGATAAATAGAAGGACGGTTCCAGGATTTGGCGCGACCATGATACGGTCGATATATTCTTGGGATTTTCCTCTTGCTAGGAGGGTAGCCATATAGGCTTTGGGTGCAATCCACATAAGCAAGATTGGTCCTGTTGAGCTAAAGGCAAAGAGAATGAAAGAAAGGAAGTTTTTTGTTTGGTCCTTGTATTTTCCGAGGCTAGCTACTGCATCTGCTAGGAGGCCACATATAATTCCAGGAAGGAAGGCACCGGCACCGTGTTTAGTCCCCAAGAAAAAGAGAGCAATGACAAGGCCGATAGTGGTAATGGCTCCAAAACGCGGAACTTTTGCGATTAGAATCATATAGACGCTACCGCCGACAAGGGCAGTAAAGGCAGGCGCATAAAACATGTTTCCAGCTTGGTCAAAGAGATTGCCCAAAAGGACACCAATCCCCATGCAGAGGAAGTAAAGAACTGCAAAGAGCAGTGTAGTTAAGATAGATTTCTTCATGAATTGTCTCCTGATAATTTTTTCACAATTCTCATTGTACCATGGTTTAGCGGGATTGTAAATGGATACTAGAAGTTTTTGAAAACGCTTGAAATATGATATAATGGTTTCATAGTTATTTTTAGGGGGATATCATGGGGAGATTTTTAGACTTTGTCTTTAATCGTTTCTTTTTAGGGATGATTGCGACAGCCTTCTTTTGGCTATTAACATTGGCAGGAGGGATTATTCTTGGTCTAGCGCCGGCTAGTGCCACCTTGATGAGCTTGTATGCAGAACATGGTTATAGTTTTCGGAAATACAGTTTGAAGGAGGCGTGGTCTCTTTATAAGCAAAATTTCGTCTCAAGCAACCTGATTTTCTATAGCTTTTTAGGGGTGGATCTAGTTTTGGTCTATGGCCTGTATCTCTTGGTTCAATTGCCTCATCAGACTATTATTCATTTGATTGCGACATTTTTGAATGTTCTAGTAGTTGCCCTGCTCTTTTTGGCTTATACAGTATCTTTGAAACTACAAGTTTATTTTGATTTGTCCTATCGTAATAGTCTCAAACTATCCTTGATTGGCATCTTTATGAGCTTAGCGGCTGTGGCCAAGGTTCTTCTTGGAACAGTGCTACTTGTGGCAATTGGTTACTATATGCCTGCTCTTCTCTTCTTTGTAGGAATTGGGATGTGGCATTTCTTTATCAGTGATATGTTGGAACCGGTCTATGAAAGTATCCATGAAAAATTGGCGACAAAATAGAATGAAGCAGTTTTGGCTACATACGCTTCTGAGAACCTATAGTTCAGTTATGATCATTATTATTGCAAGTTTTGCAATCTTACTCTCATACGCTGATTGGGATTCACGGGAAAAGGAAGCTCAAAGAGTGGCCCAGCGTGTAACCACTCGAACAGTCGATGAGGTGGAGTATTATTATCGGGAGTCAGCCCAACTGGCGCAAGATTTAGTAGCCAATCAAGACCGGATACAAGGGGTTTATAAGTATTTTAGTCTATCAACATCTGAGTATTTTTATTGGCTGTTGGAGCATCAAGCGGCTTCTTCAACTTCTATTTCGCTGTATGAAAATATTGATGATCTTTATGTACAAAATGACTCTATAACGGGTGTTGCAATCGTCTTGCAGGATTTCAAAGATGTTTATGTTTCGACAAGAGATAAAAGAAGTGGACATGTCTTGCCTGCTGAGGCCTTTAAACCGGAGGCCAATAGCTTTGGGATACCTGTTCTAGACCCGGCAACGGATCAATCTATAGGAGTGATATACATCTCCTTGGATCCAGAAGTTTTATATCATGCCATTGACAATACTCGAGGTCATATCCCGATGGCTGTGACTGTGACGTCGCCTTTTGATACGGAGATTTTCCATATTGGTGAGAGGGTCAATAGGGAGCATGAGAACTGGTTTGTCGGCTTCACCTCTCATGGCTATCAGGTTCAGGTGGCAGTTCCCAAAAACTTTGTTTTGCAAGGAACAGTGACCAGCTCTGCTTTGATTGTGGGCTTGAGTCTGCTCTTTATAGTTATCCTCTATCTGACTTTGAGGCAGACCTTTGCCAACTATCAAAAGCAGGTAGTGGATTTGGTGGATTCCATTCAAGCTATTGCCCAAGGGGAGGAAGGCCTTCGCATCGATACTCTTGAAAAGGATCAGGAATTGCTCCTAATCGCAGAGACTACCAATGATATGTTGGATCGTTTGGAAAGGAATATCCATGATATTTATCAGCTAGAGCTTAGTCAAAAAGATGCCAATATGCGAGCCCTGCAGGCTCAAATCAATCCTCATTTTATGTATAATACGCTGGAGTTTTTGCGTATGTACGCAGTTATGCAGAGTCAAGATGAGTTGGCAGATATCATTTATGAGTTCAGTAGCCTGTTGCGTAACAATATTTCTGATGAAAGAGAGACTCTTCTCAAACAGGAATTAGAATTTTGCCGTAAATACAGCTATCTCTGCATGGTTCGTTATCCCAAGTCCATTGCCTATGGTTTCAAGATAGATCCAGAGTTAGAGAATATGAAGATTCCTAAGTTTACCTTGCAACCGCTGGTAGAAAACTATTTCGCCCATGGTGTTGACCACAGACGGACAGATAATGTGATTAGCATCAAGGCTCTTAAACAGGATGGTTTTGTGGAAATTTTGGTGGTCGATAACGGCCGTGGAATGCCGGCTGAAAAGCTGGCAAATCTCCGAGAAAAACTAAATCAGAGACATTTTGAACACCAAGCCAGCTATAGTGCAAAAAGGCAGTCTATCGGGATTGTCAATGTACATGAGCGTTTTGTGCTCTATTTTGGGGACCGCTATGCTATTACTATAGAATCTGCAGAGCAAGCAGGTGTTCAGTATCGTATTACAATTCAAGATGAGTAGAAAGGGAGAAAATGTATAAAGTATTATTAGTAGATGATGAGTACATGGTGACAGAAGGTCTGAAACGTTTGATTCCCTTTGATAAGTGGAATATGGAGGTCGTCGCAACAGCCAGCCATGCCGATGAAGCCCTAGAATATGTGCAGGAAAATCCAGTAGATGTGGTCATTTCCGATGTCAATATGCCCGACAAAACAGGACTTGACATGATTCGGGAGATGAAAGAAATCTTACCAGATGCTGCCTATATCCTGCTCTCAGGTTATCAGGAGTTTGATTATGTAAAAAGAGCAATGAATCTTAGTGTGGTGGATTATTTGGTCAAGCCTGTTGATAAGGTAGAGTTGGGAAATTTGCTGGAGAAGATTGCAGGTCAGCTCGGCGAGAGAGGAAAGAAAAGTCAGACCCTCAGTCAAGATTTAGACGAGGCTGGATTTGTTAGTTATCTAGGAGGTAAGGAGAATTGGTGGATAGGCCTATCCAAGGAAAAACAAGGCTCTTTCACCATTCCCTACTATGTATTGGGTCAAGACTGGCAGATTTTTATTTCTGACCAACCCCTAGATGGTTTAGTCGTTACTCCCTTTGAAGCACCTTATCAAGAACACTTTGAACGCTGGAAGCTGAATGCTGAGAAAGCCCTCTTTTACGGTTCTGTAAATCTAAAACAGTCTGAGAGTCTCTTTGCCTATTACGAACCGATTTATCGGGTTATCATTCAGGGGAATCTCAATCAAATCGTAGAAGAGTTGAACCTCTTGGAGAAGGTAGTTCTTGAAAATACACCCCGTGTTCCAATTACCAAGCAGCTTTTTATCCAGTTTGTCATGGATGTCTTTCATTTATTTGAACATCTCAAGGCTGATGATTTGACGGACATTGTCAAAACGATTCATGCTATTCAATCCTTCGATGAATTGGTTCCTTATATCAAGGAAACTCTGACTCGCTTCTTTGGGCAATATCGTATGAATGAAAATGTGGTCAGTGTGCTAGAAGTCATTGGGAGTGATTATCAGAAAGAACTTTCCCTTAAGGATATCAGTAAGGATCTTTTTATCAATCCTGTCTATCTGGGACAGTTGATTAAGCGTGAAACCAATTCGACCTTCGCAGAGTTACTAAATAAACAACGCATTAAGGCTGCCCAGCAACTCTTGCTTTCAACTAGTGACAGTATCGAAGATATTTGTTATGCGGTTGGTTACAGTAATGTTGGATATTTCTATAAAGTTTTCCGAAAATTGTGCGGAAAATCGCCAAAAGCCTACCGAAAACAGGTGGAAACCACACTATAATATTTGTATCCCTTTACAAAAAGTGCTATAATATCGATAATAATATCAGGAGGTTCTATTATGAAAAAGAAACCAATCTATCTATGGGTATTACTGATTTTTTCAGCCTTACTCTCAGCAATGTCACTATTTGGAATCATATCTCCAGTACCTACTGCGGAGGGTATGAACAATCTAGAAACATCAGCATCAGGTGTTAATGCTACTTATGCTAAGGAGCTCGTTGCTTACACCATTAAGGTATCGGAGC
Source organism: Streptococcus mitis (assembly GCF_946188585.1). Classification (GTDB taxonomy): domain Bacteria; phylum Bacillota; class Bacilli; order Lactobacillales; family Streptococcaceae; genus Streptococcus; species Streptococcus mitis_DG. Next base: position 313,666 of record NZ_CAMHVI010000002.1, on the reverse strand, counting down.
ATGGTCATTCTATCTTCAACATTCTCTTGGTTGTCTTATCTGTTATTCTGGTGGTTGTGTCTTTGGTTTTCCTTGTTCGTAAAAACATCCAATTGGCTAACTACACTTATCTTGCTTATGTCTTCGTTGCCATCGTTGGTTCTATCTACAACTTTATCGGCGTTCAGGATGCGGTTTTACTTTTTACAGACCCTAACATCCGTATGGGAGCGGAGCTTGGTGCCAAAGGTTCTGCTATTTTTGGGATCGTACTCAATGTTATCTTCCTAGCAATTGTCTTCTATAAAATGTGGCGTCAGCAAAAAGAATTGACAGAAACTCAAGAAGAGGAAGAACTTGCCTAAGAGTTGACAAAGCATAACTATCAAGATACAATCTTGGTAGTTATTTTTTATGATTTAAAAAAAGGAGGAGAACATGAAAAAAGTTTCCTTGGTCTACATCAGTCTGAGCGGAAATACGGAGAGTTTTGTGACGCGCTTGAAAGACTATCTCCTGTCCCAGTACGAGGGAATTGAGGTTCAAAAGATTCATATCAAGGATTTGGTCAAAGAAGGCCAAGATTTCTATGAAATGGACCATCCCTATGTTGCTTTTTTGCCGACTTACCTAGAAGGTGGGAATGGCGTGGATAACGGAGATGTCGAGATTTTGACGACACCAGTGGGAGATTTTATCGCCTATGGTGACAATGCTAGTAAGTGTTTTGGTGTGGTTGGTTCAGGAAATCGTAACTTTAATAACCAATACTGCCTGACAGCCAAGCAATATAGTCAACGTTTTGGCTTCCCTGTATTGGCTGATTTTGAAATGCGAGGTATGCTGGGAGATATCAAACGTGTCGCAGCGATTATCGCAGATTTGTATGAGTTGGAAAGTTAAGCTGATAACAATTTTTTCTAGAATGGTATCAATTATTAGAAGAAAGAAGTTATTATACACTCCTTTATAGTAGAGATAAAAATTACCTATAAACTTTTATATAAATGTTACTTGATATGGTTGTAAGATAAAAATATACCCTAAAAAATCCGAGAAGCTTTCTTCTCGGATTTTGATTATTTCAATTGATCTGTAATGTCTTTTGATAGCAACATTCCCAGATGGTAAGTTTTATTGATATATGCAATGACATCATTGATGTTTTCAGTCGTTTGAATTTTCTCTTTGATATCAGTCCTAAATGTTTCATCCTTTAAAAGTTGTTCTTGGTAGAGTTTTTGCAGTCTCTCCTTCTCGTACTTATTAAGCAGAAAAAGGAAAACCAAGCTAATCACAACGAGGATATAAGCATATTGGCTCATAGAATATCTCCCTGTATGATAAAGAAGTAGTAGTGAGTAGATTGAATTAGTGAGGCGCCTAACCAAATCACCATAGTTACGACGTCATGTTCTCTAAATCGATTATATTTAGAGAATATGACTAGTGAAGCAGTTAGCTAGTCCGCATATAAGCGGCTAGCGTCTAACAATTAGGAACTTTAGTTCCAATAACTTTAAGATTACGACGTTTTAGGGCATAAATCAATCATATTTATGTCCTAAAACTAGTGAAGCGCCTAGCCAAATCTCTGATAGGATTTGGCGTTAGTTACTTAGATTGTTTTGCAATCAAGTAATTTAAAATATTACGACATGAACCAAACCAAATCGATATTATTTGGTTTGGTGAGTTAGTGAAGCGTTTAGGCAATTCGCCATATAGCGATTGCCGTCAAGAAACTAGGAACTTTAGTTCCAGTCTCTTGTAACGATTTACATCTTCTCTGGCGCTTCTACTCCAAGCAAGCGAAGGGCTTCTTTGAGAACGACTGCGGTTGCGTAGCTGAGGGCTAGACGGCTGTCGCGTTCTGGACTTTCATCCAAGATACGTGTATGTGCATAGTATTTGTTGAAGGCTTGAGCTAGGCTAATTGCAAATTTAGCAATGATAGAAGGTTCAAAGTTATCCGCCGCACGGTTGATAATACGTGGGAAGTCTTGGATGAGTTTGATGATTTCCCAACTTTCAGCGTCATTCAAGCTATAGTTGCCAGCTGTTTCTGGTTTGAAATCCGCTTTACGTAAGATAGATTGGATACGAGCGTAGGCGTATTGAACATAAGGTCCAGTTTCACCCTCGAAAGATACCATAGCCTCTAGGTCAAAGTCATATCCGTTTGTACGGTCAGTTTTGAGGTCATAGAATTTAATGGCTCCAACCCCAACAGCATGCGCTACCTGGTCTTTGTTTTCCAATTCCGGATTTTTAGCCTCGATTTGAGCCTTGGCGCGACTAACAGCCTCTGCAACAGTAGGTTCTAGCAAGATGACATTCCCTTTACGAGTAGAGAGTTTTTTTCCTTCTTTTGTAACTAAACCAAAAGGAACGTGAGTAATATCGTTACTCCAGTCGTAGCCCATCTCTTGCAAGACGGCTTTGAGCTGTTTAAAGTGGGCAGATTGTTCTTGGCCAACGACATAGATAGATTTGGCAAATTGGTATTCATTTTTACGGTAAAGGGCTGCAGCCAAGTCACGAGTGATATAGAGAGTTGCACCATCCGATTTCTTGATAAGGGCTGGATGTTCAATTCCATATTTCTCAAGATTCACAACTTGGGCACCTTCTGACTCAACAAGAAGGCCTTTTTCAGAAAGAATGTCTACGACTGCATCCATCTTATCGTTATAGAAGGCTTCTCCGTTATAGCTGTCAAATTCAACCTGCAATTCATTGTAAAGGCGGTTAAATTCCACTAAACTTTCATCACGGAACCATTGCCAAAGAGCGAGAGCTTCCTCATCTCCATCCTCCAGTTTACGGAACCATTCGCGTGCTTCTTCATCCAAGCTAGGATCTTTTTCAGCTTCAGCATTGATGCGAACGTAGAGTTTAAGAAGTTCATCGATTGGATGCGCTTTAACGGCTTCATCATTTCCCCATTTCTTGTAGGCAACGATCAACATTCCAAACTGTTTGCCCCAGTCTCCCAAATGGTTGACCTTGACCGTTTGATAGCCGATCTTTTGGAAAATATGTGACAAGCTATCTCCGATAACCGTTGAGCGCAGGTGACCAATAGAGAATGGTTTTGCGATATTAGGACTAGACATGTCGATAACGATATTTTCTTTCTTGCCAATGGTTTGGTCGGCATAGTGTTCTTTTTCAGTGATAACAGCTTGCAATACTTGAGCAGAAATGGCAGATTTATCAAGGAAAAAGTTGACGTAAGGTCCTGTTGCGACAACCTTTTCAAAGGCTTGGCTGTTAATTTTTTCAGCCAGTTCAGCAGCAATCATTTGTGGTGCTTTACGCTCGACTTTTGCAAGAGAAAAAGCAGGGAAAGCGATGTCTCCCATTTCTGAGTTTTTAGGGGTTTCCAGTAAATTTAAAATAGCCTCTTGGTCCAGGCTATCAATGACGCTAGCCAACTCGCTAGCAATCAATTCTTTTGTATTCATTAAGAGCTCCTTTTTGGACTTTTCTACTATTTTATCACAATTTTAAAGAAAGAAGAAAAAATTTTTGAAATCTCCTATTTTTTTGGTATAATATAGTTATAAAATTAGTTATAAATATGCATATAAGAGGATTTTATGAGAAAAAGAGATCGTCATCAGTTAATAAAAAAAATGATTACTGAGGAGAAATTAAGTACACAAAAAGAAATTCAAGATCGGTTGGAGGCGCACAATGTCTTTGTGACGCAGACAACCCTATCTCGAGATTTGCGTGAAATCGGCTTGACCAAGGTCAAGAAAAATGATATGGTGTATTATGTACTAGCAAATGAGACAGAAAAAATTGATTTGGTGGAGTTTTTGTCTCATCATTTAGAAGGCGTTGCAAGAGCAGAGTTTACCTTGGTGCTTCATACCAAATTAGGAGAAGCCTCTGTTTTGGCAAATATTGTAGATGCAAACAAGGATGAATGGATTTTAGGAACAGTTGCTGGTGCCAATACCTTATTGGTCATTTGTCGAGACCAGCACGTTGCCAAACTCATGGAAGATCGTTTGCTAGATTTGATGAAAGATAAGTAAGGTCTTGGGAGTTGCTCTCAAGACTTATTTTTGACAAGGAGATACGGAAAATGGCGACAGAAAAGCTATCACCCGGCATGCAACAGTATGTGGATATTAAAAAGCAATATCCAGATGCTTTTTTGCTCTTTCGGATGGGTGATTTTTATGAATTGTTTTATGAGGATGCGGTTAATGCTGCGCAGATTCTAGAAATTTCCTTAACGAGTCGTAACAAGAATGCGGACAATCCGATTCCTATGGCGGGGGTTCCCTATCATTCTGCCCAGCAGTATATCGATGTGTTGATTGAGCAGGGTTATAAGGTAGCCATTGCTGAACAGATGGAAGATCCTAAGCAAGCGGTTGGGGTTGTTAAACGAGAGGTTGTTCAGGTTATTACGCCAGGGACAGTAGTCGATAGCAGTAAGCCGGACAGTCAGAATAATTTTTTGGTTGCCATAGACCGCGAAGGCAATCAATTTGGCCTAGCTTATATGGACCTGGTGACGGGTGACTTTTATGTGACAGGTCTTTTGGATTTCACGCTGGTTTGTGGGGAAATCCGCAATCTCAAGGCGCGAGAAGTGGTGCTGGGTTATGACTTGTCTGAGGAAGAAGAACAAATCCTCAGTCGTCAGATGAATCTGGTACTTTCCTATGAAAAAGAAGGCTTTGAAGACCTTCATTTACTGGATTCACGATTGGCAGCTGTGGAGCTGGCGGCCTCTAGTAAGTTGCTTCAGTATGTCCATCGAACCCAGATGAGGGAATTGAACCACCTCAAACCTGTTATCCGTTATGAAATCAAAGATTTCTTGCAGATGGATTATGCGACCAAGGCTAGTCTGGATTTGGTTGAGAATGCCCGTTCAGGCAAGAAGCAAGGCAGTCTTTTCTGGCTTTTGGATGAAACCAAAACGGCTATGGGCATGCGCCTCTTGCGTTCTTGGATTCATCGTCCCTTGATTGATAAGGAGCGAATCGTCCAACGTCAAGAAGTGGTGCAGGTCTTTCTTGATCACTTCTTTGAGCGCAGTGATTTGACAGATAGCCTCAAGGGTGTTTATGACATCGAACGTTTGGCTAGTCGGGTTTCTTTTGGCAAGACCAATCCCAAGGATTTCTTGCAACTGGCGACTACCTTATCCAGTGTGCCACGGATTCGAGCGATTTTAGAAGGGATGGAGCAACCTGCTCTGGCTTATCTTATCGAACAATTGGATGGAATCCCTGAGTTGGAGAGCTTGATTAGTGCTGCCATTGCTCCTGAAGCTCCTCATGTGATTACAGATGGTGGGATTATCCGGACTGGTTTTGATGAGACTTTAGACAAGTACCGCCGAGTGCTCAGAGAAGGGACTAGCTGGATTGCTGAAATTGAGGCTAAGGAGCGAGAAAACTCTGGTATTAGCGCACTTAAGATTGTCTATAATAAAAAGGATGGCTACTATTTCCATGTGACCAATTCGCAACTGGGAAATGTGCCAGCCCATTTTTTCCGCAAGGCAACGCTGAAAAACTCAGAACGCTTTGGAACCGAAGAATTAGCCCGTATCGAGGGAGATATGTTGGAGGCGCGTGAGAAGTCAGCTAACCTAGAGTACGAAATTTTTATGCGTATTCGTGAAGAGGTTAGCAAGTACATCCAGCGTTTACAAGCTCTAGCCCAAGGAATTGCGACGGTTGATGTCTTGCAAAGTCTGGCGGTTGTGGCTGAAACCCAGCATTTGATTCGACCAGAGTTCGGAGAGGATTCGCGGATTGATATCCAGAAAGGGCGCCATGCTGTCGTTGAAAAGGTCATGGGGGCTCAGACCTATATTCCAAATACGATTCAGATGGCAGAAGATACCAGTATTCAACTGATTACAGGGCCAAACATGAGTGGTAAGTCAACCTACATGCGTCAGTTAGCCATGACGGCGGTTATGGCCCAGATGGGTTCCTATGTGCCAGCAGAAAGCGCCCATTTACCGATTTTTGATGCAATCTTTACCCGTATTGGAGCAGCAGATGACTTGGTTTCAGGTCAATCAACCTTTATGGTAGAGATGATGGAGGCCAACAATGCCATTTCGCATGCGACCAAGAACTCTCTCATTCTCTTTGATGAATTGGGACGGGGAACTGCAACTTATGATGGTATGGCTCTCGCTCAGTCTATCATCGAATACATCCATGAGCATATCGGAGCCAAGACCCTCTTTGCGACCCACTACCATGAGTTGACTAGTCTGGAGTCCAGCTTGGAACACTTGGTCAATGTCCACGTGGCAACCTTAGAGCAGGATGGGCAGGTTACCTTCCTTCACAAGATTGAACCAGGACCAGCCGATAAATCTTACGGTATCCATGTAGCCAAGATTGCTGGCTTACCAGCCGACCTTTTAGCAAGGGCGGATAAGATTTTGACTCAGCTAGAGAATCAAGGTACAGAAAGTCCTGCTCCCATGAGGCAAACAAGTGCTGTCACAGAACAGATTTTACTATTTGATACGGCAGAAGAGCATCCTATCCTAGAAGAATTAGCTAAACTAGATATTTATAATATGACACCTATGCAGGCTATGAATGTCTTGGTTGAGTTAAAACAAAAACTATAAAAATAATCCCACTCATGCATTTGTGAGTGGGATTATTGCTATTACTTTCTATGCTCCAAGAGTTGATTGATGTGGTCTACTTTTCTAGCTTCTCTTTTATAGGAAATGGTCCAAATGATGAGATAGACAATCGCAAACTCGATAATGAGCTGGAGATAGAAGATCCAGTGGAAGGGAAACCAACCAGCCAGAGTTGCTAGTGGGACAAAGCCAGCCAGCATAAGGAAGAAATGAGTCAGAGTGGCACGGAGCATGCTCCAGTCACGGCTGAATAATCGCTTGCCAAAGTTGAATAGAATACCAATGGCTGCCCAGATCAGTGTACAGTAGAGCAAGACCAAGGCACCGTGAACCTGATGTTGAAGCATGACTTGTCCGACTAGAGATTCAGGGCTAAGTGGGGCATAAGTACTCGGTGCATAAATGAGTGAAAAGATGATAGAGAGGATGAGGCCGATGAGGACACCAGCAGCTGCGTCGTGAAAGATTTGTTTTTTCATAGTTCTAATTTCTCCTTGATGGTTTTTAGGTAACGGCGTGAAGAGTAGGTGAAGCTTTCATTCTTCAAGAAAATTTCAACTAGACCGTTGGGGGTGAGCTTGAGGTGAGAGATGGAGTCGATATTGATGATTTCTGACTGGGAAATTTGGATAAAATTGCTTGGCAAGAGTTCAAGAACCTGATAGAGCCGTAAATCAACGCTGTATGTCTGAGATGCAGTTTCTGCTAGAACCTTTCGATTTTCTATATAGAAGCGCTGAATCTTGCCAATTTCAACTAGATAGACCTGATCTTCGATTTTCCCTTTTATTTTTTCTTTTTGATCCAGATTTTCTGCGAACTCGATGACTTTTTGGACTTTTTCGGTCTCTTGAGGTGCTTGGACAATCAGTTTTTCCTCCTCGTAAGACTCGCTAATCTGTAGTTCTACTTTCATAAATTTCTCTCCTTTTCAGTTATACAAGGTTGTGATCACTTCCTGTATATCTTTATTAAACACTATTTTATAGCCTATGGCAAGGGACTTTGTCTATGTGGGAGGATTTGGCTTCTATATGGTGGAGCTTTTCTGTCCTGTCTGAAATATGGTATAATAGCACTATCAATTTCTAGGAAAACAGATACAGAAAGGGGCTGAAAGATGTCTCATATTATTGAATTACCAGAGGTGCTGGCAAACCAGATTGCGGCTGGAGAGGTTATCGAGCGTCCAGCTAGCGTTGTTAAGGAGCTGGTAGAAAATGCCATTGACGCGGGTTCTAGTCAGATTATCATTGAGATTGAGGAAGCTGGTCTCAAGAAGATTCAAATCACAGATAATGGTCATGGAATTGCCCACGATGAGGTGGAGTTAGCCCTTCGTCGTCATGCGACCAGTAAGATAAAAAATCAAGCGGATCTTTTTCGGATTCGTACTTTGGGTTTTCGTGGTGAAGCCCTGCCCTCTATCGCATCCGTCAGCGTTTTAACTCTTTTGACAGCAGTTGAGGGCGCAAGTCACGGGACCAAGCTGGTCGCGCGTGGGGGAGAAGTAGAGGAAATCATCCCAGCGACCAGTCCTGTGGGAACCAAGGTTTGTGTGGAGGACCTTTTTTTCAACACGCCTGCCCGCCTCAAGTATATGAAGAGCCAGCAAGCAGAGTTGTCTCATATCATTGATATTGTCAACCGTCTGGGTTTGGCCCATCCTGAGATTTCTTTTAGTTTGATTAGTGATGGTAAGGAAATGACACGAACAGCGGGAACAGGTCAATTGCGCCAAGCTATCGCAGGGATTTACGGTTTGGTGAGTGCCAAGAAGATGATTGAAATTGAGAATTCTGACCTTGATTTCGAAATTTCTGGCTTTGTGTCCTTGCCTGAGTTAACTCGGGCCAATCGCAATTATATCAGCCTCTTTATCAACGGCCGTTATATCAAGAACTTCTTGCTCAACCGTGCTATTTTGGATGGTTATGGTAGCAAGCTTATGGTGGGGCGTTTTCCACTGGCTGTCATTCACATCCATATCGACCCTTATCTAGCGGATGTCAATGTGCATCCGACCAAGCAAGAGGTGCGGATATCCAAGGAAAAAGAACTGATGGCGCTGGTCTCAGAAGCCATTTCCAAGAGTTTAAAGGAGCAGAGTTTGATTCCAGATGCCTTGGAAAATCTTGCCAAATCTACCGTGCGCAATCGTGAGAAGGTGGAGCAAACCATTCTCCCACTCAAAGAAAATACGCTCTACTATGAGAAAACTGAGAAAACTGAGCCGACAAGACCTAGTCAAGCTGAAGTAGCTGATTATCAGGTAGAATTGACTGAGGAAGGGCAGGATTTGACTTTATTTGCTAAGGAAACCTTGGACCAGCTGACTAAGCCAGCAAAACTGCATTTTGCAGAGAGAAAGCCTGTTAATTACGACCAGCTAGACCATCCAGAGCTAGACCTTGCGAGTCTTGATAAGGCTTATGACAAGCTGGAGCGAGAAGAATCATCAAGCTTCCCAGAGTTGGAATTTTTCGGGCAAATGCACGGGACTTATCTCTTTGCCCAGGGGCGAGATGGACTTTACATCATAGACCAGCACGCCGCCCAGGAACGGGTCAAGTATGAGGAATATCGTGAAAGCATTGGCGATGTTGACCAAAGTCAACAACAACTCCTAGTGCCCTACATCTTTGAATTTCCAGCGGATGATGCCCTTCGTCTCAAGGAAAGAATGCCTCTTTTGGAGGAAGTGGGTGTCTTCCTAGCAGAGTACGGAGAAAATCAATTTATCCTGCGTGAACATCCTATTTGGATGGCAGAAGAAGAAATTGAGTCAGGCATCTATGAAATGTGCGATATGCTCCTTTTGACCAAGGAAGTTTCTATCAAGAAATACCGGGCAGAGTTGGCTATTATGATGTCCTGCAAACGGTCTATCAAGGCTAACCATCGTATCGATGACCATTCAGCTAGACAGCTTCTTTATCAGCTTTCTCAATGTGACAATCCCTATAACTGTCCTCACGGACGTCCTGTTTTGGTGCATTTTACCAAGTCGGATATGGAAAAGATGTTCAGACGCATTCAGGAAAATCACACTAGCCTCCGTGAGTTGGGGAAATATTAAACGAATACTCTTCGAAAATCTCTTCAAACTAGGTCAGCTCTATCTGCAATATCAAAGCTGTGCTTTGAGAAACCTGCGGCTAGCTTTCTAGTTTGCTTTTGATTTTCATTGAGCATAAAAGGAAAACTATGTACGAATATTTAAAAGGAATCATTACTAAAATCACTGCCAAATACATTGTTCTTGAAGTCAACGGTATCGGTTATATTTTGCATGTAGCTAATCCCTATGCCTACTCAGGGCAGGTCAATCAAGAAGCTCAAATTTATGTGCATCAGGTCGTGCGTGAGGATGCTCAGCTGCTTTATGGATTTCGTTCAGAGGACGAGAAAAAGCTCTTTCTCAGTCTGATTTCGGTCTCTGGGATTGGTCCGGTGTCAGCTCTTGCTATTATCGCTGCCGATGACAATGCTGGCTTGGTTCAAGCCATCGAAACCAAGAACATTACCTACTTGACCAAGTTTCCTAAAATTGGTAAGAAAACAGCCCAGCAGATGGTGCTGGACTTGGAAGGCAAGGTAGTAGTTGCAGGAGATGACCTTCCTGCTAAGGTGGCAGTTCAAGCAAGTGCTGAAAACCAAGAATTGGAAGAAGCTATGGAAGCCATGCTGGCACTGGGCTACAAGGCAACTGAACTCAAGAAAATCAAGAAATTCTTTGAAGGAACGACAGATACAGCTGAGAACTATATCAAGTCGGCTCTTAAAATGTTGGTCAAATAGGAGCGGAGCATGACAAAACGTTGTTCGTGGGTCAAGATGACCAATCCGCTCTACATCGCCTATCATGATGAGGAGTGGGGCCAGCCCCTCCATGATGACCAGGCATTGTTTGAGTTATTGTGCATGGAAACCTATCAGGCAGGCCTGTCTTGGGAAACGGTACTAAACAAACGCCAAGCTTTCCGAGAAGCCTTTCATGGCTATCAAATTCAAGCGGTCGCGGAAATGACTGATACCGAATTGGAAGCCTTGCTGGAGAATCCAGCTATCATCCGAAATAGAGCCAAGATTTTTGCGACACGCGCTAACGCTCAAGCCTTTCTACGACTACAGGAAGAGTATGGCTCTTTTGATGCCTATCTTTGGTCTTTTGTTGAGGGGAAAACGATCGTTAACGATGTTCCCGATTATCGCCAAGCCCCAGCTAAAACCGTTTTGTCTGAGAAATTAGCCAAAGATCTCAAAAAACGAGGCTTCAAGTTCACAGGCCCAGTCGCCGTCTTGTCTTTTCTACAGGCAGCAGGCCTGGTTGATGACCACGAGAATGATTGTGAATGGAAAAGCGGGAATTAGTGAGTGTAGGTAACTAGAATATCTGAGAATATAGAAAAAAGCTGAGAAATTTATCTCAGCTTTTTATACATACTAGTATATTTGTTAGAGTGAAGTCAAAAAAGTGATTCCACCTAAAATAACACCAGCTGAATTTGGAATGATTAGTATCCAATCCTTCTTAGGTTCCTTTGTCCATCCATAAATAACCCAGATTAAGCAAGATATAGCAGCTGATAAAGGTTGAAATGGTTGAGCTTTATTTCCCTGTAAATTAGCGATAATTTGAGGTATGTAGGCAATAAATACTATAATTCCAATAAAGGCACCAATAGAACCTACGATTCGATTAATTTTTTGTTTTGTCATATACACCTCCTTCAAAAGGATATCATAGAAATTAGCGAAATGCAATAAATTCAGATACAAATTGTAACGAAAACGAATACAAAAGCACAAAAATAGAGAAACTATTTATTTTTTGTTATAGTCAAAGCGAATGATTTGCTCCTTTGCATCTACATAGGCGTGAACTCCGAAGGGTACAATTGCTCTTGGAGTTGCGTGGCCGACATTTAGATTATAGATAATCGGGATATTGCTGTCAATAATATCCAATAGTGCCTCTTTATAGTCGTCATAGAAAGTTTCATCCATAGGTTTTCCGACCAAGAGTCCATTGATGACCTCGAATATGCCAGTGTCCTTTAAAGTCCGCAACATCTTTTTGAAGTCTTCTGGTTCAGGCTTTTCTTCGCTTGTCTCTAGCAAGAGGATCTTTCCTTCCCAGTCTGACAAGTCAGGGAAAAGTTTGTATTTTTGGCAGAGCTCCGTGCTATCTGCGTATCGAGAGTTGTCAAAGATATCGTAGAGGGATTCGAGGCAACCACCGAGGATTTTTCCCTCGAACCGGGCATTTCCTTGCAACAGCTCAAAACCAGTATTTGCATGACTGATACGAGGTGTTCCCAGAGCCTTGGGACTAAAATCAGTTCGTTCCTCATACCAAACATTGCTAGGGCGGATTTCTGAGATTCTTCCCGTCTCAATCAATTCTTTAAAGTAGTGAAGGCTATAGGCTAGCATTTCTTTGTCTAATTCACAAATGTCTGCTAAGAAGGATTGACCATAAAAAGTCTTGATTCCTAGTTTATGCAACATGAGGTGGTTCATGGTTGTATCCGAGAAGCCAAGAAATATTTTTTGGTTGATAACCTTTTGTAGTTGGTCATTTTCAAAAAGATAAGGTAGTAAGCGATAGGTATCGTCTCCACCGATGGCGCATAGGATTATGTCGATGCTATCATCAGAAAAGGCCTGCATCAAATCCTCTGCACGAGCTTCAGGATGGTCCTTGATAAAGTCTAATCCTTTTTGCGAATGGAGCAAAAAGGTAGGATTGAGTCCCAGGTTCTTGAGACGTTGGACCCCCAAGTCCACTTCGTGTTTGACAAAGTCCTCTCCGATAATGCCACTAGATAAACTAACAACACCAATAGTAGAAACCATATTTCTTCCTCCTAGAAATTGATTGAGCCTATTTTATCATAAAAGATGGGAGAAAACTATAGGGAAAAGGGTAGAGGGAAGCTTGTAGGCAAGCAAGTGAAAAAGCAACCGCTGGTGCAGTTGCTTTTCGTTTTCTAATCAGTAATCTCGCTAGATATGAGTTACTTGGTCAACTCTTGATTATAGGAGAGAGCCAAATCAATCCAGTAAGGCAATTCTTTTTGGCCTTCTATATCTAAGTCTATATACCCATGATAAAGGCGCCCCCTCATCAATGTAGTATGAGCTCCTGTTCGGGGTAGAACTTGCTTCTCCATTTCCTTGCCAATTCTGACCATAACCAGTTCATCCTTTCTGGAACTGACAGTAAGGACCATTTTACCACGAATCATAAAGGCCAGGCCACCAAACAGCTTCTTTTCTTCTAGCTCTTCTTCGAAAATTTGGGGAGGAAGTTTGAGCGCTAGAATTTTTCGAATCTGCTGAGCTAAAGATTGACTATATGCCATAGCTCTTTCCTTTTCTTAGTAACGTGTTGGTCCTGCACTTGCGCTGCGGATGTTCAAGCGTTTCTTTAGATAGAAGCGAAGGGCTAGGAGGGCTGCTCCGATAATAGCTAGTGGTAATGGAGCAAGTACTGGGTTAAGGCTAGCTGGTAGGAAGTTTGTCGCAAAGAAGACAAGCAACCAAAGGAGCATAGAAGCTAGGATAACCAGTACAGATTTCCAGAAAGGTGGACGTTGACTGCGGTCCATATCTGGTCCATAGTATTGGTAAACAAAGTAGTACATCAAGTAGAAGGCAAATCCACCAACAAGTCCAACTAGCAGGAGAGTGACAAGTCCATAGCCGAAAGCTTGATCTGCTGCAAAGAAAGTTGTGAGGGCGCTGACGAGGGCAAAGAGGCTAGTGATGAAAAGAGCTGAGTCCATAATCATGAGTTTTGGATCATCATTTTCCTTTGGATGCTCTTTTTCATATTGCTCCTTGACAGTGAAGCTGTGCGCCCAGTGGGTCGGTGCACCGTAGAGGGAACGAGCAGTCGTACCCTTGGCTTGCTCTTCAAGGATTTGGGGAATAACTTCCTCAAAAATAGCCTTGATTTCAGCGTCTGTTTTCCCATCTTTGATGAATTGTTGGGTAGCGATGTGGACAAACTCTTGGTTT